>JANPOJ010000394.1:0-6840 GCA_031427935.1 Ilumatobacteraceae bacterium
CCTGACGAACCTGTCCGGCGATCGTGACCTCGGTCGACCCCGTTGTTCCGGCCGGCGCCGCGGCCTGCGTCGAGGTCGTGGTCGGTGTGGCACTCGACGTGACACCGGACGCATCGGACGTGATCGACGAGCCCGGAGCAGACGATGGGGAGGAGTTGGAGGAGTCGGAGCACCCGGAGGCGACCAGGCCCACGACCACGACGGCCAGGGCGCGCCCGCGCAACCATCGTGGGCGCATCACACGTCGTCCTTGCGGGTCGGCACGAGCACGTTCTGGGCAGTGATCTTGCCGGCCGCGAGGGTGCCGGTGACCTCGACCATGCCGGAGACGGCGATGTACTGCTGAGGGACCCGCTGACCACGAAGGTTGACGACAGTCGTGGTCGGCAACATCACGACTATGTAGGTTACTGGCCCGCTGACCAGCACGAAGTCGCCGGTCGAATAGATCTGCTGGACAGAGCCACTGAACGGGGCCGACGACCCGGCGGACGCCGATATCGGCAGCTGTGACACCGTTGACGGCGACAGAGTCGGTGGGGCGCCGGCTGGTTGCGACACGGGCGGTTGCGACACGAGCGGCTGTGACACGGGCGGTTGCAACGCAGCGGCGCTCGCCGCTGGTCCGTCGACTCCACCGTTGCCGGCGCACGCCCCTGTCCCGAGGACGAGAGTCGCCAGCGCCGACAGGACCAGGGCCTGACGGGCAGATCTCGTGACCATGGATCTCCAGGAGATGACGTGTGAGCCGGGCCCACGACGGGCCCGGCTCACCGGGAGGCTGTGTTGCTTCGAACCTACTGGCGGAGACGATCCAGTGCATGGAACGGGCTGATCCCACCGATGCTGGACTGCACTCGAAGCACCGCACCGTTGGCAGGCTGCGGGACCCCGACCAGCGTCATCGTGTAGAGCCCGCCCCCACCGTTGGTCAGCTTGTTCGCCCCGACCACCGGGGTGAACGTGCCGCCCTCGGCCGTTGCGTATGGCATCAGGAACAGGTCGACGTTCGGGCTGATCACGCTCGATGTCGCCGAGAGGATCAGTCGTTGTTGGCCGATCCGGGACTCGGCGTTGGTGATCAGCGGCGAGTCAGGGGTCGGCTTCACGGTGATGGTCACGAGTCGTGGAGACGAGACCAGACCGAACGAGTTCGTCGCCGTGATGCTCAACGTGGTCACCAGGTCAGGACCCGGTGGAACGATCGGTGCCGTGAAGTTGACCTTGGCGCTCGTCGACAGCGGGTTCGTGACGGAGACACCCGTCAGTGGGGCTGTCGGCGTGGCGAAGTTGAAGGTCAGTGGCACCAGAGCGGGAGTGTTGGCATCCGCACCGGTGACCGTGAAGCTGCCGTTGGCGCCGGAGAAGACCGACAGCCCGATGACCGGGTTGACCGTCGGCACCACGGCCGCCTTGACCAGCACCGAGGTGTTCGATGTCGACGTTCCGGCGCTGTTCGTCGCTGTGAGCGTCAGGGTGACGGTCGTGTCAACGGCAACCACCGGCGCCTTGTAGACCGCATTGGGGCTGCTCAGCGGGGTGATGCTCCCCGATGCGACCGGCAGCGCGGTCCAGGCGTATGTCAGCGGGGTCGTACCCGTCGAGCTACCAGCCAACGTGACGCTGGCCCCGGAGTTGACCGTGTAGGGCCCACCGGCGTTGGCCACCGGCGCCACACCGACGACTGCCGGGTTGATCGTGACCGTGGTGGTCACGATCGCCGAGGGGACTCCCGCAAAGTTCGTTGCCCTGATGGACAGCGTGATCACCTTGGGTGGCGCCGTGACGCCTGCCGGCGCGGTGTAATGCACGTTGGCACCCAACTGCCCGTTGGCGGTCACGGTCACGTTGGTGAGCGCAGGCGCTCCGGTTTGCGAGACCACCTGGAAGGTCAGCGGCACACTGGGCGTGATGTTGGTGTCCAAGCCGGTGACGGCGAAGGTGCCCACGCTCCCCGACACCACTGACTGGGCCGGGATGGGATCGACCGTCGGGGCGGTTGCGCCGACGACGTTGACGACGGCCGTCTTGATGCTGGTACCGCAGGCGTTCGAGACAGTCAACGTCAGGGTCACCGGCTGGGCGACGTTCGTCACCGGCGCTGTGAACACGGGCGTCGGGCTGTTGAGGAGCGAGATGCTTCCGGACCCGATCGGCGGTGCCGTCCACGTGTAGACCGGACTGGTGCCCGTGCTGCTGGCAGCCAGCGTCACGGTCCCGCCCGACCCGACCGTGTACGGACCGCCGGCATTGCCCACCGGAGCCACACAGACGATCGCCGGGACAACGTTGCTGGGCCACGGGTTGAGTTGACCGGCGACGACTCCGGTGAACGAGGAGTATCCGCCCTGGCTCAAGAAGGGCATCGTGTTGAAGTTGTTCTCGGGGATCGGCGCACCGGGGACGTTCTCGGGGAAGATGAACTCGCCGATCGGGGCGTGATATTGCCCATAGGCGATCCCGTTCGCCGAGAGCAGCGGGCTGGGACCGGCCGGGTTCTGGCTCTGCAGGCCCTCGATCACTGCACGCACCTCACGGGTGGTGGGCAAGAAGATGTCGCCCGGGCCGTACACGCAATCCTTGGAGATCTTGTTCGCGGCAGGAGTGGACCCGAACGTGAGGCACGGCGGGCGGAAGCGCCAGCGGCCCGGCACGGCGCCGGTTGCATCGTCGGGCCAGATGGTGCCCCAGTCACGGTCGCTCGTGGTCCCGTCAGGGTTCACGTCGATGCCGTAGAGATGGATCCTGCGGCTCGGGTCGGTGGCCATGCCCTCGAACTTCGTGCGCACTGCCGCCTCGCCCACACCGAAGACCGTGAGTCCCCCGGTGCCCATGAGGCCGACCTCGATCGACACGTACGCCGGGTTGGTGCCCGGAGCGGTGCGGATCGCGGCGTTGTCGGTGATCGTGTGCGCGGAGATGTAGGTCCCAGCAGGATCAGCGGTGAGCGTTCCGGCGTAGTTGATGAAGTCGCCGACCTCCATGGGTGCCTGCACCCGGGGATCCAACGCGCCGCCGAGCGGCAGGAGTGCCGGGTCGGTCATCGTGAACGACATCGAGAACACGCCGGTCACGTCGAGGGGCCGGTTCGTCACAGGACACAGGGGATCGTCAGCGGCTGCTGGATCGGTGCGTGGGAAGCACATCGGGTAGCCGGTCGCCGAGGCAATCGTCGGGTTGTCCTGGTCGACCATGAAACGCGGGTCGGGTGAGGAGGCTCGGCCATAGCGGCCGCCTGAGGCACTGGCGTTGGCAACCGGGTCGTTGATCTGCACGCGGGCCCCGGTCGTCGGGTCACCGAGCACACCGCCAACGCGCATCTCGCCGGTCGTGTAGTCCATGGAGTTGATGTATCCCGCACCGGCATTGAGGTCTTGCTGCGAGATGTGCACGAGGCCGGCAATGTACCGATCGCGCTTGGTCGGGTCGGCGTTGGCCGGATCCAAGACGCGGTTGCCGACGGCTTGCACCTCATAGGTGGTCAGCGGCTTCGGAAGGTCGGCCAGGGCCATGCCGGTCTGCGTCGGGCCGTATGGTGCCGGCGCTTGGGCGAACAGTTCCTGCCAGGTCAGCGCGCTGGCCGGCAAGATGGCGATCGTCTCATTGGGCACGATGATCGTGTGGCCGTTGAGCATCATCGAGCCGCCGCAGTGGGCGACCTGCGGGAAGCCCTGGGCATCGAGGTTGGGGCCGGCTGCTGTCACGCAGGCCTGATCCAAGGTGGCCACCTGCAAGAAGCCGGTGACGTCGAACTGGGTGCTCGGCGGCAAGGCCGGCAGCACGGCTGCCGATGCACCACTTCCCGTCGACACGGCGATGCCGGTCACCAGGGCGAGTGCCATGCCGATCCTCGCCAGCGCAGTGCGTCGCGTTGAACTGCACACAGGCGACAACGGTCGCCGTCCAAGTAGGTTCATTTCCGTCCCTTTTCCGTCCCGAGCCCGTCCGTCCGTATCGACACGACTCAATCCGAATGGTGCGCATCTCGACGAGCCCGACCACAGGGCCATTCGGCGGGCAAGATCGGGACCTAGGTCCTGGGTCGTACACCCACCGGAGCTCCCGCCGGCGCTGACTCGGGTCGAGACTCGTTAGGGACCGAATTAGCATGACCCGATGACCTCATCTCCGGTCGACCTCGACCTGGGCCCGGCCGACGCCGACATCACCGATCCCGACACCTACGTAGGCGGTGTTCCGCACGCCACGTTCCAGCGCTTGCGCGATCACGATCCCGTCAGCTGGTGGCCGGAACACGACGGGGGCAAAGGGTTCTGGGCCGTCACTCGGTACCACGACCTGTTGCACGTCAGCCGCAACGTCGACACCTTCTCCAGCGCCCAGGGCATCACCCTCGAGGAGATGGATCCCGACGACTTCGAGGCTCGACGCAACATGCTCGAGTACGACCCTCCGCAGCACACCCGGTACCGGCGCCTGGTGTCGAAACCGTTCAGCCGCCGCGAGGTCTACGCCTACGAGAACGGCATCCGCCTGCTGGCCCGGGCCGTTGTCGACGAGGCCCTCGCCGCTGGCACCCGGTTCGACTTCGTCGAGCGGATCGCCAAGCAACTGCCCATGCGCATGCTCGGTGCGCTGCTCGGCGTGCCCGAGCAGGACGGCGATTGGTTGGTGGAACGCGGCGACGCATTGCTGGGCAACTTCGATCCGGAGTTCACCGAGCATCCGGTCGGGCTCACCGATACCGACGAGTTCAAGTCGATCCCGTTCCGATCACCAGCCGCCCTCGATCTCTATCGATACGCGGAACGCCAGGCCGAGCAACGTCGCACGACGCTGACCGATGATGTCATCAGCCACATCCTGGCGCCGACGATCGACGGAGATCGGTTGACCGAACGCGAGTTCAAGAACTTCTTCGTGCTCTTGGTCAGCGCCGGCAACGACACGACTCGCTACACGATGGCCGCCGGGATGAAGGCGTTGATCGAGCACCCCGATCAGCTCGCAGCGCTGCGCGACTCGGTCATCCGTGGCGAGACCGAGCTGATCGAGAGCGCCGTCGAGGAGGTGCTCCGCTGGGGCACCGTGACCATGCACTTCCGCCGCACGGCAACGACCGACGTCGAGATGCACGATCGGTTGATACGCCGTGGCGACAAGGTGGTGATCTGGTTCAACTCGGCCGACTTCGATGCGCGTCAGTTCCCCGACCCGTACACCTTCGACATTCACCGCACCCCGAACGAGCACGTCGCCTTCGGGCGGATGAGCCCGCACCTGTGCCTCGGTGCTCAACTGGCACGAATGGAGTTGAAGGTGGTGTTCGAAGAACTGCTGCCGAGGATCAGCGATGCCCGCTTCGACGGGCCCGTCGAACGGTTGCGCTCGAACTTCATCAGCGGCATCAAGCGCCTGCCGATCTCGGTGTCGGTGGCATGAGCCGGCGGCCGCTGATCGGCCTGTCGGGGCGACGCTGGCCGGTGGAGCGAGTGCCGCATCTGCCCCAGGGCGCGCTGCAGGGTGAGGAGGTCGACCTACACCTCAGCGAGTACCCGAAGGGCATCGCCGCGGTCGGCGGGTTGCCAGTGCAGCTGACTCGCGATGCCGATCCGATCGACATGGTCGGTCGGCTCGACGGGCTGGTGATGACCGGTGGTGCGGATCCCGATCCGTCGCTCTACGGCGAGGAGCCACATCCAGACCTCGGCGAGACCGAACCGGGCCGCGACGCATGGGAGCTGTCGCTGATTCGCGCCGCCCTCGATGGGCACCTGCCGATGCTGTGCGTCTGTCGCGGAGCCCAACTGCTGAACATCGCACTCGGCGGCAGCCTGGTGCAGCACCTCGACGAGGCCGACACGCACGCGCTGTGGACGACGTCGCGCACCGACCGATGCCATGTCGTGCAGGTCACCGCCGGCAGTCGCCTGGAGTCCCTGTACGGGACGAACGTCGCCACCAACAGCCTGCACCACCAAGCCGTCGGCCGACCGGGCAGCGGTGTGATCGTGACGGGCACCGCCGAGGACGGCGTGATCGAAGGCTTCGAGCTCGACGGCCGACCGGAGGTGCTGGCGGTGCAGTGGCATCCGGAGATGCTCGCCGAGCAGCCCGACCCGGCGTTTGCGTGGCTGGTCGACGAGGCCCGCCGTTTCGGTGCACTCACCGGCTAGAGGTCGATGGCCTCGATGGTGCGCAGGATCGTGCGCAGCGACCGTGCCAGATCGTCGCGCTCGGTCTCGGTGAGGGCCTGGGTCACCAGCGACTCGTGACGGTTGAACGCCGGCATGACATCGCCGACCACGCTGCGCCCGCGCGATGTCAGTGATACGAGGATCCGGCGGCCGTCGACGCGATCGCTCTTGCGTCGCAGCAGACCGCGACCCTCGAGCGTTTTCATCACACCGGTCAACGTCGCCGCGGTCACGCCCGCCTCGGCGGCCAGCGACCTCGCATCCATGTCACCCCACACCCGCAGCACGAACAATGTGGTGAACGCACTCCACGACAGTTCGTGTTGGGCGAGCAAACCGTTCTCCATGTGGTTGCGCACGGCGGTGGCGGCGCGGAAGATGTTGGAGACGGCGGCGAGCGAACGCAGATCCAGATCGAGGTCGCTGAACGCCGCGCCGACATCGCGCTCGGCCCGCACCAGATCGCGGTCATCGTCACTGGCGAACAACAGCGGCATCAGCTGGCCTTCATCAGCGCCAGTTCGTCGGCAATCGCGGCGCGCACGCGGTCGCGCAGTGTCGACACATCGTCGAGTGTCAGACCCTTCGTCTCGATCGGCTCCATCACGCGGACCTCGGCGTCGGTGACGCCGAATCGCCAGTCACCCTTCTGCAGTGCGGGGAAGGTACCGTCGAGCACTAG
>JANPOJ010000395.1:0-5813 GCA_031427935.1 Ilumatobacteraceae bacterium
GGGAAGCTACGAAGAGACCATCGACAAGTACCTGCAGGCCGGTCAGGACAGCAGACCGGATCTGGTGCAGATGCCCGAGTACATGGTGCAGACGATGGTCGACACGCAATCGGTCGTGCCCGTCGGGGCGTGCGTGAAGTCGAGCGGTTACGACACGAGCACCTTCTTGCCGACGGTGTACGACAACTGGGCGACCCAGGGTGTGCAGTGGTCGATGCCGTTCAACATCTCCAATCCGGTGCTGTTCTACAACAAGAAGGTCTTCGCCGCGGCCGGGCTCGACCCGGAGAAGCCACCTACGTCGCTGGAAGAACTGCGAGCGGACAGCGAGGCGATCATCAACTCGGGTGCGGCGAAGTACGGGTTGGCACTGGACTCCGGTTTCGACAGCGGTGGCGGTTGGTACATCGAGCAGTGGTTCGCCAAGGCCGGCGAGTTCTACGCCGACAACCAGAACGGGCGATCGGCGCGGGCGACCAAGGTGCTCTACGACAACCCCACCGGGCAGTCGCTACTCACGTTCATGCAATCGCTGATCAACGACGGGCTCGCGGTCAACGTCGGTGACAACAACGGCGGTATCGACAACCTGCTGAAGCTGGCCGACCCGGCCGAACCGGCGGCCATGACGATCGGAACGTCGGCGGCGATCGGCGGGGTGCTGGCCGTGCTGGCCGGCGGTCAGTTCCCGCAGATCAGCGTCGCCGACCTCGGCGTCGGCCCGATGCCGGGGCCCGACGGAAAGCCGGGCGTGTTGGTGGGCGGCGCCTCGCTGTGGGTCGTCGATTCCGGCGACGACGTGCGCACCGCGGCGGCGTGGGACTACATCACCTACCTCACCGCGGCGAAGCAACAGAGCGAGTGGGCGTCGGCCACTGGGTACGTGCCGGTGCGCACCGATGCCTTGACCCTCGACCCGCTGAAGACCACGCTGGCAACCGACCCACGTTTCCAGGTCGCCTACGACCAACTGCTGGCCGCGCCCGACGCACCGACCTCGGTCGGCCCCATCCTCGGGCCGTTGCGCGAGGTGCGAACCGTCACCGCGCAGGGCGTGGCAGCGATCTTCGGCGGCGCCGATGTGGCCAGCACATTGGCGAGTTCGGCCGCCCAAGCCGATGCTCTGATCGCTGACTACAACTCGCGCAACGGTTGACCTCGATCGCGGTCCGGCCCGGCGGCGCCGCCCGATGCCGGCATCGATGCGATCGGTCGAACCGGGCAGCCCCGGAACGCTACGTAGCAACACAGCGCTGCCCAGTTCGCAGTGGCCGGCACGGCGTGGCAGTTGTGGCGCGATTGCCACTCGATCGCCGCTGGCACAGACGTGGCCCGCCGACCAACCGGGTTGTCACACGCTGACCGTCTCAGACACGGTGGCACGGCGACCACGTTCGTGAGTTCGAGTGATCCATCCGCGCGAGCACGGCCATTCCACCGAGCGACGAGAAGGCCGTCACGATCGCTTGTCTGTCGGGCATCGGGATCAGGTCGCGCACGACACCGGCCACAGATCACACCGTGACTGCCGAAGGCGGGGTCGGGTTGCCCGCTCGACGTGTACCGCGCCACGAACTCCTGAACGATCAGTTGGCTGGGAACCTGGAGGAACCCGCGCACGACGAACGAGCCGTCCGCCAGCCGCACGACCTGCTCGGGCCGGACCTGTTTGCCGGCACTGAAGCCGGCATCGATCATCACTCCGTTGACCCGAAGCCGGCGACGGGTTGACCGTCGGCCACGACCGTGGAGGACCAGCAGCACGTTGTGACGAGCGCGACTGCCATGACCAGCCGTACCCATCGCTTCACCGTCCGCACACTCGGCGTGCCCGGATAGCGTGTCGATCCATGGCTACCCCCTTTCCCGCCCTCGATGGTTCCGCGCCCCGCAAGCAGCAGTTCGACTCCGCGCCCGAGATGGGCATCGACACCAGCAAGCGCTACACGGCCACGATGGAGACCAGCATGGGCACGCTGGTGATCGCCCTCGATGCGATCAACGCTCCGCTCAGCGTCAACAACTTCGTGTTCTTGGCCGCCCACCACTACTACGACGGCGTGGTCTTCCACCGCATCATCAACGGCTTCATGTGCCAGGGCGGCGATCCCACCGGGACCGGTCGTGGCGGCCCCGGCTACCGGTTCAACGACGAGCCGGTGAAGCAGCGGTACCAGATCGGCTCGCTGGCCATGGCCAACGCCGGGCCGAACACCAACGGCAGCCAGTTCTTCTTGATCAGCGGTCCCAGCGGGGTCGGCCTGCCGCCGCAGTACAACCACTTCGGTCAGGTCGTGAAGGGTCTCGAAATCGTCGAAGCGATGCACAAGGTCGCCACCGATCACAGCGATCGACCGCGCACCGATGTGGTGATCAACTCGGTCACCGTCACCGTCGCTGACTGACCAGCGGTGGCCGCCGAGAAGATCTCGTTGGCGGCAGCGCGCCGTATCGCCCTCGGCGCGCAAGGCTTTGCCGACCCGCGCCCGCAGGGTCGCGTCGATCGCCGGCACTTCCGTCGCGTGCTCGATCGCATGGGCGTGATCCAGATCGACTCGGTCAACGTGCTGGTGCGCAGCCAGGAGTTGCCGCTGTTCGCCCGCCTCGGTCCGCACCAGCGCAGCATGATCGGCGACGCCACACGAGCAGGTGAGCTGTTCGAGTACTGGGTGCACGAGGCGTCGCACGTCGACATGGCGCACTACCACCTGCATCGCTGGCAGATGGCCGGCGATCACAAGTGGGCGCGCTACTGGACGCTCGCCAAGCGACGCCCGGGTTTCGTCGAGGAGGTGTATCAGCGCATCGCCGATGGTGGCCCGGTCGCCTCGGGAGACCTCTCCGAACGGATCGGCAAGAAGGGCACGTGGTGGGATTGGGACGATGGCAAGATCGCTCTCGAGCACCTCTTCTGGAACGGCCAGATCACGGCGACGCGCCGGCCCAGCGACTTCGCCCGCATCTACGACCTCACCGAACGGATCATCCCGGCCGAAGTGCTGGCCCGCCCGGCGGTGCCGGAGCGCGCAGCGCGCAAACAACTGCTCGAGCTCGCCGCTCGCCACCACGGCATCGGCACCTTCACCGATCTCACCGACTACCACCGGCAGAAGAACCAGCCGTGCAAGGTGCTGGTCGCCGAACTGGTCGAGGAGGGAACGCTGCGCGAGGTGCAGGTCGAGGGTTGGACACAAATGGCGTACGTGCATCATGCGGCTCGCATCCCGCGCCGGATCGACGCATGTGCGCTCCTCAGCCCGTTCGACCCGGTCGTGTGGAACCGCGACCGAGCCAACCGCCTGTTCGGCTTCCACTACCGCATCGAGATCTACACCCCGCAACCGAAGCGGATCTACGGGAACTACGTGCTGCCGATCCTGTGGGGTGACAGCGTGGTCGGTCGTGTCGACATGAAGGCTGATCGCCAGGGCGGCGCGTTGTTGGTGCAGGGCTCGTTCACCGAGCCCGGGGTGCCGGCGGCCGCGCTCGTCGATGATCTGGCGCCGGAACTGCACGCGATGGCGACGTGGCTGGGGCTCGAGCGCGTCGAGGTGCTGCCGCGCGGAGACCTGGCCTCCACCCTTCGCGATGCAGTCGGTCACTACGCTCGGCAGTGATGTCCGAACCCCAGCCGTGGTCGCCGCCCGAGCAGCTGCCGCGATGGGTCTGGAAAGCCGTCGCCATCTTCTGGCTGGGCTACATCGTCTCGATCGTCACCCGCTCGGTGTGGGCCAGCTTGTCGGGCCTGTTCTTGCTGCTGCTGGTCTCGCTGTTCACGTCGCTGGCGATCGAACCAGGTGCGAACCGGCTGGCGGCCAGGGGGTGGCGTCGCGGCACGGCGACGGCCGTCATCCTGGTCGGGGTGTTCGTGGGCTTCGTCGTGTTCGTGGCGGCGATCGGCACCCTGGTCGGCCAACAGATCGCCGAGCTGCTGGGAAACTCCGAGAAGTACGTCAACCGCACGGTCAACTTCCTCAACGACACCTTCGACACCAAGATCAACGCGTCGCGAGTGATCACGTCGATCAACGCTGAGAACGGCTCGGTGCAGAAGTTCATCCGCAGCCAGCAGGGCAAGGTCGTCGATCTGTCGGTGACAGCGCTCGGCGTGCTCGTGCAGGCGTTGTCGGTGCTGCTGTTCACGTTCTACCTCGTGGCCGACGGCCCGAAGATGCGTCGCGCCATCTGCAGCAGGTTGCGACCTGACCGTCAGCGGCGCGTGCTCAGCGGGTGGGAACTGGCGATCGACAAGACCGGCGGCTACCTGTACTCAAGGGCGTTGTTGGCCGGCCTGTCGGCGTTCTTCCACTGGGTGCTGTTCCAGGCGATCGGCATCCAGGCCCCGGTGGCAATGGCGCTGTGGGTCGGCCTGATCAGCCAGTTCCTGCCGGTGGTCGGTACGTACATCGCCGGCGCACTGCCGGTGCTGGTGCAGTTCGTCGATTCGCCGCCGAAGGCGCTGGTCATCTTGATATTCGTCATCTTCTACCAGCAGGTCGAGAACTACTTCTTGCTGCCTCGCATCACAGCGCGAACGATGGACCTGCACCCGGCGATTGCGTTCGGGTCGGCGATCGCCGGGGGTGCGGTGCTCGGTGCCGTCGGTGCTGTGCTGGCGATCCCCGCCGCGGCCATGGCACAGGCCGTGCTGAGCAACATCGGCGAACGGCACGAGGTGGTCGACAGCCACCTCACGAACACCCAGCCCCGCAAGCGCGTGACCCGCAAGTCGCGAATGAAGCGCGTAGAAGCCGGCATCGTCGATGGCGACCCCTGAGTCGTTCGCACCGGTCGCCATCACCCGCCGAAGTGGATGCGACGAGTCGGTGCACTTCGGTGCGGTCGTCGGGCTTTCGTCGAACGGCGCCGTGGCGTTTGCCGTTGGAGATCCCACGACCGCGATCTACCCCCGGTCGTCGAACAAGCCGATCCAGGCAGTGGCGATGGTGCGCGCCGGCCTGCAGTTGCCATCGGAGCTGCTGGCGCTGGTGTGCGCCAGCCACGACGGCACCCCGATGCACATCGAGGCCGCCCGCAAGATCCTGGCCACGGCGGGTCTCGACGAGCGATCCTTGGCCAACACGGCCGACACCCCCCTCGATGAGGCCTCCGCCGAGATCGTGCTGCGCGCCGGCGGCGGCCCGACGCCGTTGCAGATGAACTGCAGCGGCAAGCACAGCGGCATGCTGGTCACCAGTGCCATCAACGGCTGGCCGATCGACGCCGGGTACCTGTCGCCTGACCATCCTGTACAGCGACAGATCACGGCCACGATCGACGATCTCGTCGGCGAACCGCACAGTCACATCGGCGTCGACGGCTGCGGGGCTCCCGCCCACGTCGTCTCGCTGCTCGGCCTGGCACGCGGCTTCCGATCGATCGCCACGGGCGAGGCCGGTGATGCCGGCGACGCCGTGTACCGGGCAATGACCCTGCACCCCGAGATGGTCGGCGGCGACGGTCGCGATGTCACCCAGTTCATGCGCGGTGTACCGGGCCTGATGGCCAAAGACGGTGCCGACGGTATGTTCGCCGCAGCCTTTCCCGACGGTCGGGCGATCGCGATCAAGATCGCCGACGGTGCGAACCGGGCCCGGCCCCCGGTGATGGTTGCCGCCTTGCGCGCGCTCGGCATCGACACCACGGCCGTCGAGTCGAGCGTGACGCAGTGGATCCTCGGCCATGGAGCGCACGTGGGCGAGGTCCGCGCCATCGCGCCTCTAGGGTGACGCGATGAGCGCGATCCCGTTCGTCACCCTCGATGAGCCACGGTACGGCACGGCCGTGCAGGTGTCGCCGCTCGTGCGGCGAGT
>JANPOJ010000396.1:0-5349 GCA_031427935.1 Ilumatobacteraceae bacterium
CCCGTGCGATCTTGCTGCCGCAAGCGGCGGGCCAAGCGTGCCACCGTCGGCCGCTGGGCGTTGGCCAGCTCGAATTGCGCCTCCTGACCCCGAGTCTTGGTCGTCGTCGGCATCGGCATGCGGCCAGCCTACCGGCAATTAGTTCGTTCGTCGAACTAATTGATATTCGGGTTCGAGCCTGCGGTTCGGGGCACGCCGCGTGACCGGCCGGGCCGAACGGACGCGACCGAATGTGCCCTTGTGAAGCGGAGGCGACCACCCAGTGTGACGCCAGGTGGACGCTGCGCTGCTTTCATGCATCGGACTTACGACCTTGTCCGTACACGCGTCCTGTTTCGGGTGTGTGCGCGTCGACTGCGGGCTAGCACCAACGTGCGATGGCGCCCGCGACCGCCTCCGGCACACGATGCTCCACGACCACCAGACTCTCTGGTGGCAGGACGAACTGCCTCGCACAGGCAGCGAAGTGAAGGGACGAAGCAATGAGCGGACGAGTCAGGTTCAGTCGCGCGCCTCAGAACGGCGCAACCAACGATGTCGGCGATGGAAAGTCGTCGCGGCGGCGCCGTGTCAGCCTGTGGCTGGCAGCGCTGCTGACCGTGAGCGGTGTGTTGGTAGCACCGGCGCTCAAAGGCGTCACCAGTGCCGCCGGCATCATCAACAACCCACCGACCGGCACCCACTCGATCCTGGTGTTCCCGCAGCGCGACTTCGTTTCGGCGAGCGGCTACGCAGCCGACGACCTGGTCGTCGTGAAGCTCATCCACCCCAACGGCACCACCATCAGCACCGACCCGGCCAACCCGATCGTGCCGCAGGAGGACCCGCGGGCTGCGCCCGGCGCACCCTTCGCCGGCATCGTCGAAGTCAACCACCCCGGCGGAACTTGTTGGTTCACTACGACACCTGACATCCGCCCCGGCGACGTCGTCGAGATCGACATCGTCGGTGGGCCGAACGCCGGTACTGCCGACGCGACCACGGTGTCGAACATCACCGTCCATCGCCCTGTGCAGACTGCACCGGGTACCGTCGTGATTCATGGCACCGCCGTCGCCAACGACGGCGTGAGTCAGATCCCCGTCGCCCAGATCGAGCAGCGCTTGGTGGCCAACCGCGATGCCTTCGACGTGAACGGCCGACGCACACTGCGCGCCGTTGCCGCCCCGGCCACTGCCGACGGCGTGCTCAGCTATGACGGACCAGGCCTGACGACGTGGACTGCGACCTACAGCGGCCTCGACGCTGCCGACGTCACCCGTGCCCTCGGGGCTGAGGCACGCGGCATGTGGCTCGGCGCGGCAATCGCACCCGCTCTGGAAAGCACGATCTTCGAGATCGGCGCCGGTGTCGTGCCTGGCCCCGCTGCACCCTGCACGGCGCCGCTCGAGATCCTCCCACCTCCGCCGGGAAGTGAACTGATCCCGCCCAGCGACCCGACCCAATTGACGGCTCAGGTCAGCAACTCGAACACGGTCACGTTGAACTGGCAGGACTCGACCGACAACGTCGGCGTGACCAGCTACGGCGTTTATCGCGATGGGGTCGCCGTCACGAACGTGCAGAACCCGGATGGCACGGCGCCCGCGCCGACCACCTATGTCGACAAGAACACCGCACCTGGCACCTACACGTACACGGTCGATGCGGCCGACGCAGTCGGCAACCGCTCAGCTCAGTCCAACGCAGTGACCGTGACCACCGTCGCGCTGCTCGCACCCAACGTCGTGGCCAACGAGCCGCCCGTCTCACCGGTGCAGATCATCGGCTTCCCGTCGCGCGACTTCATCTCGTCGTCGGGCTTCGTAGAGAACGACACCGTCGACGTCCAGGTCATCCGCAACGGTGTGATCGTCAGCACCGCTGACCATCAGATCCCGCAGGCCGATCCGCGTGCCGCCCCAGGCGACCCGTTCGCCGGCACCGTCGAGGTCAACCATCCCGGTGGCGGGTGCTGGGCAGGCACCACTCCCGAGCTGCGGGCCGGCGACATCATCCGCACGATCGCGTCTGGCCCCGGCGGTGCGGTTCGAGCGATCGATCAGACCACCGTTGCCAACGTCACCGCGCTCCGCGCTGTGATGGTGCAAGACGACAACGCCCAGACACCCGACCCCGATGGGATCGTCGAAGTTCACGGTACGGCCATGCAGCCCAATGGGCAGCCGATCCCGCTCAACCAACTCAGCCAACGCTTGGTCGCCAACCGCGACCTGTTCGACCTCAATGGGCGCCGCACACTTCGAGGCGGCCTTGGAGGTGACGGCGTCACCACATACGACACCGTCGGCAACCCCACCGGCGACAAGTGGACGACAGCGTACGGCGGCCTGACCGCCGACGACGTGGCCCGTGCGGTCGGCGGCGTCAGCTCTTCCAGCGGCAGGCGCTTCGATGGTGCCGAGTCACGCATGCTGTGGCTCGGCTCACAGCCGCTGGCGCTCACCGAGCTCACGATCTTCGAGAACTCCGACGTGACCATCCCCGGCCCGGCAGCTGCAGTCTGCTTCGCGCCCCTCGAAGCAGTCGACACAGCAGCACCGTCGGCCCCATCGAGCTTCACTGCCACGCAGCAGGGCGCAGACAACGTCGCTCTGAACTGGGGAGCTTCGACCGACGACTGGTACGTCTACGGCTACCGCATCTTCCGTGATGGCCAAGCAGTGGCCAACGTCGGAGCATCGGTCACGAGCTACGTCGACATGAAGGTCGTCCCGGGTTCGCACACCTACGGCGTGGCTGCGTTCGACTCGGCCTCGCCCCGCGGCGCCGGCGCAACCATCGCCGGCCAGATCATGGCGGGCTTCGGCCAGCAGTACGGCAACGTGTCGCAGCAGTCGAACGTCGTGTCGCACACGCAGGCCGACGTGACCGCGCCCAGCGTGCCGACCAACCTCGTCGCCATCGCTGGCGCCGGCCAGGCCGATCTGATCTGGTCGAGCTCGTCCGACGACGTAGCGGTGACGGCCTACGGCGTTTACCGTGACGGTGTCAAGATCCACGAGATCCCGGCCACCGGCAACCTCACCTACAGCGACGTCGGCCTCGTCGAAGGCAGCTACGTGTACACGATCGACGCCGTCGACGCAGCGGGCAACCGCTCGGTGCAGTCGGCCGGAGCCACGGCCAACGTCACGCCCGAACCGGACATCACGGCACCCAACGCACCGACGGGACTGACGGCCGCGACCTCACCCGACCTTCACGGTCGGAACGTCGCTCTCGCCTGGCAGATCGCCACCGATCCACTCAACCCCAGCGGGTTGGCCGGCTCCGGTGTGACCAGCTACAGCATCTACCGCGACGGCAACGTGATCGCTCTGGTGCCTGCTCCGGCAGCGCCGACGACGACGGCGAGCTTCACCGACACGCTGTTTGCAGCCGGTACGTACGCCTACGAGGTCGACGCTGTGGACTCGGCAGGCAACCACTCGGTGAAGTCAACGCCTGTGGCCAGCGCCGTGGTGGCCAACGACCCGCCACTCGCTCCGCACTCGTTGATCGCCTTCCCGGCCCGCGACTTCATCTCGGCAACCGGCTACACCCCCGGTGCGACCTACTTCTTCACGCTCCTCCGCGGTGGCCAGACGTATCTGTCGGGTTCGTTCGCTGCGGATGCGACCGGGCTGATCGAGGTCAACCACCCCGGCGGCACGTGCTGGAACGTCAACACCCCCGACATGCGCGCCGGCGACGTGATCCGCATCACGAACGCAGCGGGCGTGGCCGACCAGACCACCATTGCCAATGTCACGGCCGAGCGTCCGATCGCGATCAATGCGAACACCATCGTCATCCACGGCACGGCCGTAGCGGCTAATGGTGTGAGCCAGATCCCGCTCGACCAACTCGATCAGCGGCTGGTCGCCAACCGTGACCTCTTCGACTTCAACGGCCGCCGCACGCTGCGGGCCGGAGCGGCTGGTGACGGCACGATGTCGTACGACACGCCGACCAGCACGAAGTGGACCGCCACCTACACCGGCTTGAGCGCAACCGACGTGGTGCGTGCAGTCGGTGGCACCACGACGAACGGCACGGTCTACGTCGGCGCCGAGTCCCGCGCAATGTGGCTCGGTCGCCAGCCGCTGGCCCTCACCGAATCGACCATCTTCGAGAACGGTGCGGGCGTCGTCGGTGGACCATCGGCCCCCTGCACGGCCCCGGCCGAAACGCCGGTCGCCGCAGCGACGTTCACGCCGGCAAGCGTCAGCTTCGCCGCCGCGACGTTCCTTCCGACCCGCCAGACGAGCGCCGCCACCACGGTGACCTTCAGCAATGGCGGCGGCGCACCGATGACGCTGACCAACATCTATCTTGCCGGCTTGAACCGTGGCGATTTCGCCCGAGCTGGAGGAACCTGCCCCACGGCATTCCCGGCAAATCTGAACGCTGGAGCGAGCTGCACGGTCACCGTGGCCTTCTCGCCGACGGGGCTCGGGCTACGCCAGGCCAACCTCAGCTTCACCGACAACGCGGCGAACACCACGGATCAGAGCGTGCCGCTCACCGGCATCGGCATCGACAACACCGATCCATCCATTGGTGTCGCCCCGACGAGCTGGAACTTCGGCACGGTCAACGGCGGAGCGTCGCTCTCGAAGGTCTTCACCGTGACCAACACGAGTGCGGACCCGACGGGTCGGTCGCTGACCATCTCGGCGATCGCTGCCTCGGGCACGGCCGCCGCCGACTTCACGGTCACGTCGCAGACCTGCATCGGGGTTGCTCTGGCTCCGGCGAACGCACCGGCGGCCGCCGGCTCCTGCACGGTGACCGTGCAGTTCAAGCCGGGGGCCAGGACCGCACGAGCGGCGACGCTCACGCTCACGCACAACGCCGCCGGGCCGACCCGTGCCACCAGCACGGCCATCGCCCTCAGCGGAACGGGCGGCAACGGATCGGTGCTGTCATTCGCCAGCAACCCGGTGGCGTTCGGCACCGTGACCCGAAACACGACCAAGGATCAGACGATCTCGGTCAAGAACTCGGGCAACTCGGCGGCGACTCTCACCCTGGCTAGCTTCACGGCCACAGGAACCGGATACACCGTGCGCTCCACGACCTGCGCCACCCTGGCCGCCAATGGCTCGTGCAACGTGGTCGTCCGGTTCACGGCACCCAACACGGTGGGTGCGTTCAACGGCACGCTCTCCGTCACGGCCGCCAATGGTCTTCCGACGACCGTGACGGCCAATCTGACCGCCACCACCAAGTAGGTCGGGTCCGGCTACAACGGCCGGCTTCGATTTGATTCCAGTTCATAGCAGACTCCTTCTGATGGTGGGCTTCTACCCGATTGAAGTTGTTAACCGACCGAGGTGCATGGTGATCACGGTCGCAATGTTT
>JANPOJ010000397.1:0-26352 GCA_031427935.1 Ilumatobacteraceae bacterium
GATAGCGGTCGTCGGGCGTGAACGACTCGGGACCGTTGAAGAACAGCCGAATGCCGGCCTCGGCGAGCAACGGCATGCGGTGCACTGCGGCGGCCACGAGCGGTTCGATGTGCTCGAAGTCGGCCGGCAACGAGTCGAAGCAGAACGATTCGGGGATCGAACCCATGCCCCACGGCTTGGCGACCGGCTCGAACCATCCGACCAGCAAGTTGCCCGCGTCCTCCTTGAAGTAGCCGCACCCATCCGGATCACGAAGGACTGGCATGCTTGGCGACAGCGCGTCGACGTGCTCGGTGACGATGTAGAAGTGTTCTGCGGCATGCAGCGGGACAACCGCCCCAGCGGCGTCGCCGAGCTCTCGTGCCCACATCCCGGCACAGTTGACGACTGCGTCTGCGCGGATGTCTCCAGAGTCAGTTGACACGCCGATCGCCCGGCCACCTTCCACGACAATCCTGTCGACCTTGACGTTCTCGATGATCTTGACACCTCGGCTTCGCGCGCCCTTGGCGAGCGCCTGCGTGGTGTCGATCGGGTTCGTCTGGCCATCGTTTGGCAGCAACACGCCGCCGACGAGGTCGTCGACGTACGCGAGCGGAACGAGGTCGTGGATGTCGCCTCGGGTGATCACCTCGACGTCGAGCCCGAACACACGGGCCATAGAAGCGCCGCGTTTGAGCTCCTCGAATCGTTCCTCGTTGGCGGCCACGGCAACGGAACCGCGCTGCATGAAACCGGTCGCCTGCTCGGTCTCGCTCTCGAGGGTCGCGAACAGGTCGGTGGTGTACTGGGCCAGCCGCGTCAGGTTGCGCGTCGCCCGCAGCTGGCCGACCAGACCGGCTGCGTGCCACGTCGTGCCGCAGGTCAACTGCCTGCGCTCCAGGAGCACCACATCCGTGCAACCGCGTGTAGCGAGGTGGTAGGCAACGCTGCACCCGACGATGCCGCCCCCGACGATGACGACGCGGGCGTGGGCGGGAAGAGTGACCATGGGACTCCAGTTCGAGTGCTGTGAAATTTCTGTCTAGTATTTCACAGATGAGCGATCGTGACCAGGTTGGCCGCGCCCAGGTGGTGGTCATCGGTGGCGGCATCGCCGGCGTCAGCGCTGCGTACCACCTGTGCGTGCGTGGCTGGACCGATGTCGTCCTGCTCGAGCGCGACGAGTTGACGTCCGGGTCCACGTGGCATGCCGCAGGAAACGTGCCGACGTTCTCGACCAGCTGGAGCGTCATGCGATTGCAGCAGTACTCCGCCGACCTGTATCGCCGGCTCGCGCAGGAGGTCGACCCTCCGCTGAGCTACCACGTCACCGGTTCAGTTCGGCTCGCTCACACCAGCGAGCGGATGGCCGAGTTCAAGCACATCGCCTCGATGGCACGCGCCAACGGAATGGAGTACGCAGTGCTCTCCCCGGCCGAGCTCGTCGAGCGCTACCCGCTGGCGCGGACCCACGACCTCGTCGGAGCGCTGTGGGATCCGCTCGATGGTGACATCGACCCTTCCCAGGTGACCCATGCTCTGGCCACCGCGGCACGGAGCCTGGGTTGTCGGATCCAACGAGGTCAGCGGGTCACCGGGCTCGAACAGAAGCCGAACCATGAATGGCTCGTCAGCACGTCGCAGGGCACCATCGAATGCGAGATCGTCCTCAACGCGGCCGGCTACCGAGCAGGGGAGGTCATGGCACTGCTCGGGCGCGACCTGCCGACCGTCAGCCTCTCCCACCAGTACCTCGTGACCGACGAGATCCCCGAATTGGCAGAACGGGCCACACCGTTGCCGTTGTTGCGCGATCCCGACGCCTCGTACTACCTACGCCAGGAACGCAATGGCTACATCCTCGGGCCGTACGAGTGGCAGGCAACGCCGATGTGGCTCGACGGAATCCCCGACGAGTTCGCCAACATGCTGTGGCCGGCCGACCTCGATCGCCTCGAGAAGCAGATTCTCGATGCCGGCGAACGCGTGCCAGTGCTCGCCGATGCTGGGATCACCCGGGTCATCAACGGCCCCATTCCCTATTCGCCGGACGGCTATCCCTACCTCGGGCCCGAGCGAGGGCTACGAAACTTCTTCCACTGCAACACGTTCAGCTTCGGCATCGCTCAAGGCCCCGGTGCGGGGATGGCAATCGCCGACTGGATCATCGACGGCCAACCGCCGTTCGACATCTGGTCGGTCGATAGGCGTCGCTTCAAGGAGTACGCCACGTTCGAGTACACCGTCGCCAAGGCGGTCGAGGTCTACCAGAACGAATACGCCGTCGGGTTCCCGTTCGAGGAGCGACCGGCCGGCCGCCCTGCGTACACGTCGCCGCTGTACGAAACCCTGTCGGCCAAGGGTGCTGCCTTCGGCGCGCGCGGTGGTTGGGAGCGACCCGTCTACATCGATACCGACGCTGTGATCACCGACCACACGCTGACACAGTTCCGCACGAACGGCTGGCGTCCAGTCGTGGCCGACGAAGTCGACGCCGCTCGCAACCGGGTGGCCCTGCTCGACCTTCCCGGCTTCACCAAGTTCGAGATCCAGGGCCCGGGCGCGACCGCGTATCTCGATGGGCTCGTGTGCTCGAAGTTGCCGCGGCTCGGTCGCCTGGGCCTCGTGTACGCGCTGACCCGCACCGGCACCGTGCTCAGCGAGCTCACCGCCACGCATCTCGGTGATGACCACTTCTATGTGGTCGGTGCCGCCAGCGCCGAGTGGCACGATCTCGACGTTCTGGAAGCCGGCCTTCCGGCGGACGGGTCCGTCACCATCGTCAACCGAACGCACGAGCTCGGCACCCTCGTCATCGTCGGACCACGATCGCGCGACGTGCTCGGCGCGATCACCGGCACACCGCTGGACAACGCCTCGTTCCCCTGGCTGTCGTGTCGCGACATCGCGACCGCCGCGGGAACGGTGCGGGCCCTTCGTGTCAGCTACGTGGGCGAGCTCGGCTGGGAGTTGCACGCGGCGAACGATCAACTCGTCGAGCTGTACGACCTGTTGTGGGCGGCGGGGGAGCAGTACAGGATTCGTGACATCGGCATCTATGCGGTCGACAGCATGCGCCTCGATAAGTGCTATCGCTCGTGGAAGGCCGACCTCGAGATCGGCTTCTCGCCACTCGAGGCCTCGCTCGATCGATTCGTCGACTTCACCAAGGACCACTTCGTCGGCCGCGACGCGCTCGTGGCCGAACGAGACCGAGGGCCGCGCTATCGCTTCGTGCCGCTGACGCTCGATCACCCGGGCAACGCCGATGCTCCAGCGAACTCCTCGATCTTCTGCAAGGGTGAGCGAATCGGAATCGTGACCTCCGGTGGGTGGAGCTTCACGCTCGATTGCAGCATCGTGCTGGGTTACGTCGCTCCCTCCCAATGCTCGCCCGGGACCTCCCTACAGATCGAGATCTTCGGCGAGCGCGTCGACGCGACCGTTCGTGCCGAACCTCTCTACGACGCCGGCAACACCGCTCCCCGCGCCTAACGCTTCACGCTTGGGGCAGGGAACCGCGCTGCTGTTGCCAGCTCCGCTGAACTGGGCAGCCCAACGACCCTACGTATCGTTCCGGGGCTGCCCAGTTCGTCGCCGAGCCCTCATCCACGTGCGCTACGAGCGCCGAGACCGACATGGTGCGGGTTCTGGTTGCCGATCGCTCCGATTGGTGAGCTGTGGGTGGTTGTGGGGAAGAATGGTTGACATTGGGGCATTTAGCGGTACATAATGGCGGCCAGTGGGGAGTGTGGGCGTCTGTACCCATCTCCGCGTCGAGGCAGGTCGACCAAGTTGAGAGGTGGTGAGGCGCGAGGTGATGTTCGTTGGGGCGCATGAGCGCCAGCTCGACGACAAGGGCAGAGTGGCCCTGCCGGCGACCTATCGCGCACACCTCGGCGAGCACTGCTACCTGGTGAAGGGCACCGACAAGTGCGTCGAAGTGGTCCCTTCCGAAGCATTCGAGCAGTTCGGCCGCGAGCTGATCGCCAAGGTCGAGCGCGGCGACATGACCCTGAATCGTCAGCGGGCGATCGCCTCGAGCGCCGTGCTGGTCGCGCTCGACAAGCAGGGCCGGGTCAACGTCGACGAGAAGCTGCGTGACTACGCCGACCTCTCACTCGAGAGCCAGGTCGTTGTGGCCGGAAACCTGATCCGGTTGGAGATCTGGTCGCCGGAGCGGTACGCCCGCATCGACGCAGAAGGAACCGACGACATCGCCGGAGATCCGGCGTGAACGGCAATGACACACGCCGATCCACACACCTCACGGAACGAAAATTCACAGAAAGGAGCAAGGCAACGAATTGACCGACGACACGGATCATCCGATCCGTTCGCTCATCTGCAGTCCTCCGGTCTGCAAGATGGACAGCCCCTACTCCGCCCGCTTCCGTCTCGTTTGACCGGGGAGACATCCCGGCGACACCGGCGGGCCGGGGGACTGCAGATGAGCGAACGACATCGCGATGGTGTGCGATGACCGAACCCTTCGACCACCAACCGGTGATGGTCGACGAGATCACCAAGGTGTTCGAGCAAGTGCCGGCCGGAGTGTTGCTCGATGCAACGCTCGGCGGTGGAGGCCATGCTGAGCGTCTGCTCGAGCAATACGAGCGGCTCAGGATCCTCGGACTCGACCGCGATGAGCTCGCACTCGGCGCCGCCCGCCAACGGTTGGCCCGCTTCGGAGACCGGCTGATGGTTCATCAGTGTCGATTCGACCGCCTAGAAGACGCCATGGAAGCTTTCTCAGTAGACAGCCTGTCAGGAGCACTGTTCGACCTCGGTGTGAGCTCGCCGCAGCTCGATCGTGCCGCACGCGGTTTCTCCTATCGCCACGAGGCAGACCTCGACATGCGCATGGACCAAACCCAATCGTGGACGGCCGCCGATGTTGTCAACGGATACCCCGTCGAGCAGCTGACCCGCATCTTGCAGCAGTACGGCGACGAGCGGTTCGCCCGTCGCATCGCCAACGCCATCGCGGCATCGCGGCCGATCGAGACCACCACCGAGCTTGCAGCGGTCGTCGTCGCCGCTATCCCGGCCCCGGCGCGGCGCACGGGCGGGCACCCGGCGAAGCGCACCTTCCAAGCGATTCGCATCGAGGTCAATGGCGAGCTCGATGCCCTTGCACCGGCCCTCGATGCAGCGATCGATCGCACCGACCAGGGCGGGCGCGTCGCCGTGCTGTCGTACCACTCGGGTGAGGATCGAATCGTCAAGGAGCGCATGCGTCTTGCGGTGACCGGTGGGTGCGAGTGCCCGCCTGAGCTGCCCTGCGTCTGCGATGCAGTGCAGACCGTGCGAATCGTGCGGGGCGTGCCACGCACACCCAACAAGAGCGAACAAGAAGAGAACCGTCGCGCCTCGAGTGCCCGATTGCGAGTCGTCGAGCGAATCGCCGATACACCTCGGCGCGGCACGGTCGGCTGAACTGTGGCAACTGTCCTGCGATCCGAGCGACTGGGGATCGCACGCGACCGTATGCACTCCGACGGGGGTGTGATGGCCCGTCCGATGATCCGTACGACGCGCGGCGTCGTTGCGAATCCACGCCCCCAACTCACCGTCGTGCCGAGGCGGCGCCGCACCGCGCGTCTCGTTGCCGTCGCAGCCTTCTTCGCCTCGTCGCTGATGCTCGGCGCGGCAGCATTTCAGACTCAGCTGGCGCGCCGCCAGGTCGACCTCGACCGCGTCGATCGCCAGATCCGTACCGCGCGCAATGACTTCAACGATCTTCGCAGCCAGCGTGCGGAGCTGCGGTCGCCGGCACGCCTGGTGGCCAGCGGGTCCGCGCTCGGGATGACGTCGGCCTCCAAGACCGACTTCATCGACATCTCGCCCGAGGTCATTGCCGAGGTGCAGCAGAGTGCAGGAGGGGTCTTCGATCCCGGTGCCGAGGCTCGCGACCCGGTCTTCGAAGAGTTCAAGATCGTCAAGTCAGTCGCAGGCGGGTAGGTCGAAAAATCATGAGGGACGTGAATCACCCGGCTCGCTCGCGCAGCCACCATCGACAACGACCGGGGGGACCCGAGTCGGTCCGACGCGTGCCGACGCCGCTGCCGGCCCGCCTCAAGGTCGAGTCGCGTTCCACCACCCATCGACCCGCATCGCCACGATCGCCGATGCCACGCGGACCGCAACCCAAGGGCGTGAGCAAGCACGAGCGACGGAACCCCCCGACGTCGGCTCGTCGCGTCACGGCTCCGCCGCCGCGCCGCGCAGCCCGCGACAGGCGTCAGCGCAACGGCCAGGCGCTGCGCAAGCGAGCGGTCTCGCAGCGCCGGACCCGCATCTACCGAGCCGGGCAGTCATCACGCCGGCTCGTCGCCGTGTTCGTGATCGCCGCGCTGCTGTTCCTCGCGGTGCTGGCGCGGGTCACCGTTTTGCAGACCGTGCAGGCCGATGCATTGCGCTCGGCGGGCAAGTCGCAGCGCACGACCGAGCAGCGGCTGAAGGCCCACCGCGGCACGATCTTCGACCGCGACGGCGCCGACCTGGCGTTATCGGTCCCGGCGCGCACGATCATCGCCAACCCGAAGCTCGTGCTCGATGCAGCGGGCACTGTTCGCACGCTGACCGCGCTGATGCAATTGGCGCCGGCGAAGCAACTGTCGTTGACAGAAGCCTTCACGGCAAAGAAGAACTCGTTCGTCTACGTCGCTCGCCAGATCGAGCCGCAGTTGGCCGACACGGTCACATCCCTCCGGTTGGCCGGTGTCTCGTCGATCAGTGAAGACAAGCGGATCCTGCCGAGTGGCGATGTCGGACGCAGCGTCGTCGGCCGCACGGACCCGGATCTCGAGGGCACGGGCGGATTGGAGCAGGAGTACAACGACATCCTTCGCGGCGTCGATGGCGAGCAGTCGCAAGAACACGACCGCAAGTTCCGGTCCATCGCCGGCGGTGACGAGACCGTGGCGCCGATCCCGGGATCCGACATCGTCCTGACCCTCGATCGTGGGTTGCAGTACCAGGTCGAGAACGCGTTGCTGCAGCGAGTCGAGGAACTGAAGGCTGTTGGTGGGACGGCGATCGTGATGGGCGTGCACTCCGGCGACGTCTATGCGAGCGCAAACGTTCGGCGAACCAGCGACGGCACGGCCGAGATCACGTCGGCCAACCTCGCGGCCACCGACGCCCACGAGCCAGGCTCGGTCGCCAAGGTGTTCAGCCTGTCGGCTGCGGTCAACGAGGGTCTCGCCACACCCGGGACCACCATCAACGTGCCCGGTTTCTTGACGTACCGGCCGGTCAACAAGAGCGACGAGAAGTGGAAGTTCAAGATCCGCGACGCTGAGCCGCACAACGAGGAGCCGATGAGCCTCCGCGACATCATCGTGCACTCCTCGAACATCGGTACCGTGCTGATCACCGAGGGTCTCGGCACACTGAAGTTCGGCGACTACCTCCACCAGTTCGGGTTCGGCTCGACCACCGGCCTCGGCCTGCCCGGCGAGAGCTCCGGCATCATGAAGCCGGCCGCCGACTGGCAGGCGACGGAGAAGGTCACGCCTCGATACGGCTACGGCTACGCGGCCACGTCGTTGCAGCTCGCCGCAGCGGTCAACACCATCGCCAACGGCGGCGTCTACGTTGCCCCTCGGCTCGTGTTGTCGACGATCGATTCCAAAGGCCAGACACACGATGCCCCTTCATCGCCGTCGCACGAGGTCGTGACGCCGCAAACTGCGGCCACAATGACGTCGATGATGAAAGACGTCGTCTGCTACGGCACGGCGAAGTACGCAAAGGTGCCCGGCATGTCGGTGGCCGGCAAGACCGGCACGGCGCTGTTGAAGCCGGCCGTCGACCCGGCGCAGAAGGCTGTGCAACCGGCGGCTGACCCCACGACCGACGCCGCGAATGCCAGTGGTGAGATCAACCCTCCTGCCAACACCGACTATCAGGCCGATGATGGCACCAAGGAGTACTTCTCGACGTTCGTCGGCTACTTCCCGGCCGACAACCCGCAAGTCACGATCCTGGTGTCGATCGACCGGCCGGATCCGACCAGTCAGGATCGCCTCGGCGGGAAGGCGGCCGGACCGTTGTTCTCGACCCTGGCAACGATCGCTATGCACGAGCTCAGAGTCAGCCCTTCACCGAACGACAACGGCTGCCAAGACAGCGCAGGATGACGTCCATGTCTCGCAGGCTTCGCGACGTCGTCGAGCAGGCGGGGCTGGAGCGGGTCGATGTATACGGCGACGACTTCGTCGAGGTGATCGCGGTCGACTTCGATTCGCGCCGCGTGGGGCCAGGTTCGCTGTTCTGTTGCCTCAGGGGTGTGAATTCCGACGGGCACGCGTTCGCCTCTGCGGCGCGTGAGGCAGGTGCCACGACACTGCTCGTGGACCACCGCCTCGACGTCGACGTGACACAACTCGTGGTGCCCGACACTCGAGTGGCGATGGGTCTGCTGGCCGCCAGCTTCTTCCATCACCCGGGACGCTCGATGACGCTCGTCGGGATCACGGGCACGAACGGCAAGACCACGACGACCAGCCTGGTCGCCTCGATCCTGTCCGCCGCCGGCCGCAGCGCCGGCATGATCGGAACCCTGACGGGTGCTCACACCACGCCGGAATCACCGGATCTCCAAGCCCGGCTGGCCGAGTTCGTCGAGCTGGGCGTCGCTGCCGTGGTCGTGGAAGTGTCGTCACATGCTCTCGAGTTACAACGCGTCGCCGGGTGCCACTTCGACATCGCGGTGTTCACGAACCTCGGCCGCGATCACCTCGATCTGCATGGCACGCAGGAGCGTTACTTCGCTGCAAAGGCGCGCCTCTTCCAGCCTGACTTGGCCACCGTCGCCGTCGTGAACATCGACGATCTGCACGGTCGCCTGTTGATGGATGTCGGCGCCATCCCAACGCACGGGTTCAGCCTCGCCGACGTGGCAGACGTCAATGTCACTGCGACCGAGCACAGCTACACCTGGCGGGGCGAGCGCATCGAGGTGCCGATCGGTGGCGACTTCAACGTGATGAACAGCCTGGCCGCGGCGACAGCGTGCGCGCAGTTGGGCGTCGACCCGGCAACGATCCGGGCCGGGCTGCACGACGCTTCATCGGTCCCCGGTCGGTTCGAGGCGGTGAAGGCCGGTCAGCCATTCGCGGTGATCGTCGACTACGCGCACACCCCCGACGGGTTGGAGCAAGCCATTGGTGCAGCGCGTCGCGTTGCCGGCGACGCCGACGTGCACGTCGTGTTCGGTTGCGGTGGTGACCGGGATCGCGAGAAGCGTCCGCTGATGGGCGCGGTGGCGTCGCGGATGGCAGATCACGTCGTGATCACCTCCGACAACCCACGATCCGAGGACCCGTTGGAGATCATCAATGCCACCTTCGAGGGGGTCACCCCCGACTACCGTGGCCGCGTTGTGATGGAACCAGATCGCCGCCGGGCCATAGAGATCGCCGTACGCCGGGCGCGCTCGGGAGATGTGGTGTTGATCGCCGGCAAGGGTCACGAGCAGACCCAGACCATCGGTGATCGAGTGCTGGAGTTCGACGACCGGGCCGTCGCCCGCGAGCTCTTGGAGGCGCTTGGATGATCGCCGTCATGATCGCTGGAACCGCGGCGATGGTCGCTTCGCTGGCCGGCACCCGGTACCTGATCACGTTCTTTCGTGATCGCGGCAAGGGCCAACCGATCCTGGGCAAGGAGGATCGCGGGCCGGACCATCACATGCCCAAACAGGGCACCCCGACGATGGGTGGCCTGGCCATCGTCGTCTCCGCTTTCTTCGGATGGGTGGTTGCCCACTTCCGGCACGGACTGGTGTTCTCCAACCAGGCGGCAATCGCCTGGGTCGGGATCTTGGTGCTCTCGGGAATGGGTTTCCTCGACGACTACATCAAGGTCAACAAGTCGCACAACCGCGGCATCTTCTGGAAGAAGAAGAGCTACATCACCTTGACGATCTCGATGGGGATCGCCTGGTGGCTGGTCGCGGCCACCGGTGTCAGCGAGACGATCTCGTTCACCCGCTACAACTGGCCCGGCTGGCACGTGCCGTGGCCGGTGTGGGTGGTGTTTGCCGGGGTCACGATCTGGAGCACGTCGAACGCCGTCAACGTCACCGACGGCCTCGATGGTCTCGCTGCCGGCGCCGGGTTGCTGGCGTTCCTGGCCTTCACGATCATCGCCTACTGGGCGTTCCGTAATCCTGAGATCTATGGCGTCACGACCAAGCTGGTCACTGGCAAAGGTGTGGTGAACCCGCTCGACCTCGCTGCACTCGCGGCGGCGTTCGCGGGTGCGTGCGGTGGTTTCTTGTGGTTCAACGCGGCACCGGCGCGCATCTTCATGGGCGACGTGGGCTCGTTGGCGATCGGCACGGCCCTGGCCCTGCTGGCGTTGACCACCGACACACAGATCCTGCTCGTCTTGATCTGCGGCATCAACGTCTTCGAAGCCGGATCCGTGGCCGTTCAGATGGGTGTGTTCAAGGCATCGGGCCGCAAGCGTCGACTGTTCCGCATGTCGCCGATCCATCACCACTTCGAGTTGCTCGGCTGGCCGGAGACGACCGTGATCATCCGGTTCTGGTTGATCGCCGGCGTCTGCGTAGCCACGGCACTGGCGATCTACATCGGCGACTTCACGCGGCTGGAACTGCGCCGATGACCACGACCGCCCTGGTGTACGGGATGGCCATCACCGGTCAAGCCGTGGCACGCGCGCTCCACGATCGTGGCGTGCGCGTGCTCGTTGCCGACGACGTGGCCACCGACGCCAAGACCGCTGCCGCTACCGAGATCGGGTCCGAGTTGGTCGAGCGCCCGCACGCCGCCGCACTCGACGCGCTGGTCGCGATGGCCGACATCGTCTGCCCAGCACCCGGGGTCGCCGAGACGCACCCGGTCATCGAGGCCGCACTTCGTCACGGCAGGCCGATTCGCAGCGAGCTCGACCTTGCGTACGAGTGGGAGCAGCAGCGCGACGGCGGCCCGCGACCCATGCTCGCGGTGACGGGAACCGATGGCAAGACGACGACCACGATGATGGCCGCAGCGATGTTGCGATGCGCAGGACTGAAGGTCGCTGCAGTCGGCAATACCGAGCTCCCGCTGATCGCCGCGCTCGACACCGACGTCGACGCGTTCGTCGTCGAGTGCAGCAGCTTCCGGCTCAACTGGATCGATCACTTCCGTAGCGAGGCGTCGGTCTGGTTGAACCTGGCACCTGACCATCAGAACTGGCACATGTCGATGGCGGCGTACGAGCAAGCCAAGACCCGCATGTGGCGTCACAACCGGCCGACCGATGTTGCTGTCGGATATGCGGCGGATCCGGTCGTGATGCGCAACCTCGTCGCCGTCGCCGGCCGCAAGCTGAGCTTCGGCACCGACACCGCCGACTATCGCCTCGTCGGTTCGCAACTGACCGGGCCGGGTGGCCCGTTCGCGGAGCGGGCGACGATGACGCGCGACCTCCCGCACGATGTCAGCAACGCGCTGGCCGCGGCGGCAATTGCGATCGAGTCAGGTCTGGCCGGCGGCGAGGCCGTGGCCGAGGCTCTGGCCATCTTCGAGCATCCGCCTCATCGGATCGAGCCGGTCGGCGAGTTCGCCGGCGCTCGGTGGTACAACGACTCCAAGGCCACCACCCCACATGCCTCGATCACGGCCATCCGCGGTTTCACCGACGTGGTGCTGCTGGCAGGTGGTCGCAACAAGGGGCTCGACCTGGCCAGCATGGCGGGGGAGCACTCGCGGGTGAAGGCGGTCGTGGCACTCGGCGAGTCTGCGTCGATCATCCGCGATGCGTTCGCGGCGTGGTGCCCCGTCGTCGAGGCATCGACGATGAGTGCCGCGGTCGCTGCCGCAGCGGGCTTCGCGGTCGCGGGTGACACCGTGCTGCTGTCCCCGGGGTGCGCCAGCTTCGACTGGTACCCGGAAGGCGGCTACCCGGCACGAGGCGACGACTTCAAGCGACTGGTTCACGACTACTTCGAAGCGGGTGCAGCATGAGCTCATCGACCACCGTGATCGGTGACCGCCGCAGGCAGGCGCTCGAACGGGCCGCTGCGCTGCGCAGGCACCCGACCCGCCGCATGGCGTCCAAGCCGCTCGGGCCGCCGACCGTTGCGTTCTACGCGATCGCCGTAGTCGTGGCCGTCTTCGTCATGCTCGGCCTGGTCATGGTGTTGTCGGCCTCGTCGATCAACCAGTTCCACCAGGGTCAGTCGCCATACCGCATCTTCAACAAGCAGGTGATGTGGGCCGCCCTCGGGCTGGTGGGTCTGTACATCGGCATGCGCGTGCCGTACCACTTCTGGCGTCGGCTGGTGCTGCCGGCATTGGTGGTCTCGTGCGGGATGATGCTGCTCCCGTTCATCCCGGGCATCGGCGATCGGGTCAACGACGCCAATGCGTGGGTGTCGATCGGCCCGTTCTCACTGCAGCCGTCGGAGTTCTTGAAGCTCTCGGTCCTGCTGTACTGCGCCAACCTGCTGGCGAAGCGCAGAGACGAGATGGCCGACCCGTCGCGCACGCTCATACCGGTGATGATCGTCGCGATCGTCGGTGCCGGGTTGTGCCTGGTACAGAGCGACCTCGGCTCGGCGATCGTGCTGGCATCGATCGTGTTCGTGGTGGCCTTCATCGCCGGTACGCCGCTGCGCCCGATGGCGGCGGCAGCAGGCATGGGTACGGTCGGCGCACTCGCGTTCGTGGTCTCCAGCCCACGGCGCCAGGCCCGCTTCACGGCCTTCCTCGACATCGCCGCCCACAAGGACCACCTCAGCTACCAGACGTACCAGGCAATGATCGCCCTCGCTCAGGGCGGTCTTGCGGGAGAAGGAGTCGGTCAGGGCAAGAGCAAGCTCGGCGACTTCCTGCCGCTGGCTCACAGCGACTTCATCTTCGCCGTGGTCGCCGAGGAGTTGGGGATGATCGGCGTGGTCGCCGTCCTCGGCGGGTTCCTCATCCTCGCTTACGCGGGCGTGCAAGTCGCCTTGGCGACCCAGGACCGGTTCGCCAGCCTGCTGGCCGGTGGCATCGTCATCTGGTTCGTCGTGCAGACGATCATCAACGTCGGCGGGGTCACCGGGATGATGCCGGTCACCGGCCTGACGCTGCCATTCTTCTCTGCCGGCGGCAGTTCTCTCTTCGTCACGATGACCGCAGCCGGTCTGCTGCTCAACGTGGCCCGCAACGTGAGGTGATTGTGTCATGACCAAACCCGGCGTCACCTTCGCCGTGGTGACGGGTGGCGGCACTTCGGGGCACGTGCTCGCCGCGCTCGCCGTGGCCGATGCGCTCGTCGCCCGCGGCCGCGACCGTCACGCGATCCACTACGTCGGTACGAAGCGGGGTGTCGAGCGCCGGCTGCTGCCGCCGACTGGATACGACCACACCTTGCTCGACGTCATCGGGCTGCAGCGGTCGATGTCGATGCGCAACCTGGCGTTCGTGCCCAAGCTCATCCGCTCGACGTGGCAGGCGCGCAAACTGCTCCGCACGTTGTCGCCACAGGTCGTCGTCAACGTCGGCGGGTATGCCAGCGCGCCGGCGACCATCGCTGCGATGCTGTGCCGCGTGCCCATCGTGGTGGTGAGTTACGACCGTCGACCCGGCCTGGTCTCGAAGCTGATGGCACGTCGCGCCGCGGCGTGCGCGGTGGCCTTCGATGGCTCGACGCTGCCGCGGGTGCACCTCACCGGCGCACCGGTGCGCCAGGAGATCCTCGCCGTCGATCGGGCCCGCGATCGGCACGATGCCCGAGCCCACCTCGATCTGCCCGACGACCGTTTCCTCGTGGCCGTCGTGGGTGGCTCGCTCGGTGCCAGGCGACTGAACGAGGTGACCGCGGAAGCGGTTGAACTCCTGCGCGATCGGCACGATCTGGTGGTGTATCACGTCGTGGGCGACCGCAATCTGGCCGATGCCGCGCCCGGTCGCGACGGTGACGGGGGCATCATGTATCGAGTGCGTGGATACGAGGACCGAATGCCGCTCGTCTATGCCGCAGCCGATCTGATGATGACCAGGGCGGGCGCAGCAACGATCGCCGAGCTTGCCGTTGTGGGCATGCCGGCGGTGATCGTGCCGTGGCCCGGCGCAGCGGAGAACCACCAGGTCGAGAATGCACGCGAGCTCAGTGACCACGGTTGCGCGATCTTGATCGAGGAGAAGGACCTCACAGCGCAGCGACTGACTGGCGAGATCACCGATCTGATGGCCGACCCCGCCAGGCTCGTGGAGATGTCGGCAGCGGCGGGCGCGATCGGGGCACGTCACCGCAGCGGCGCGCTCGTCGATCTGATCGAACAGATTGCGTCATGAGCGATCCGCCTCGCGTCCCGCTCGACCTGTCGATGCCGAAGCGCTTGCACGTGATCGGTGTCGGCGGGCCCGGGATGAGCGCAATCGCGATTGCCCTGGCCGAGATGGGTCATCAGGTCAGCGGCACCGACATCCGTGAACGACCGGTGCTGGAGCGAGTGCGCGCCGCGGGTGTCGATGTACACGTCGGTCACGACCGTCGCCACGTCGATGGCTGCGTCGCGGTCACCGCCTCGACTGCGATTCCCGCGCGGAACATCGAGCTCGACGAGGCTGCCAAGGCAGGGATCGCGGTGCTCTCCCGGGCAGGCATGCTGTCGTCGATCTGTGCCCAGGCGAAGTCGCTCGGTGTCGCCGGGACCCACGGCAAGACCTCGACGACGTCCATGCTGATGCTGATCCTTGCCGCGGCCGGTCTGCGACCGTCGTTCATCGTCGGCGGAGACGTCACCGACATGGGCACCGGAGCACAATGGACCGGCGGCGAGTGGTTGGTCGTCGAGGCCGACGAGAGCGACGGCACGCACCTCGCGCTGCCGCTGTTCGGCACGGTGTTGACCAACGTGGAGGTCGATCATCTCGACTTCTACGGAACCGAGGAGGCCATCGTTGCCGGGTTCGAGCAGTACCTGTCACGGATCGCCGGGCCGAAGGTGCTCTGCATCGACGACCCAGCCTGCGCAGAGCTCGCCGCACGCCATGGTGCCATCACCTACGGAACGTCACCGGAGGCGGACTACCGCGCGGTCGACGTGCGGTCGGCGAACGGGTCGAATTCGTTCGACGTCTCACATCACGGCGTCACCCTCGGCACGATCGAGCTGCCGCTGCGAGGCATCTACAACGTGCGAAACGCGCTCGGCGCGTTGGCGATGGCGTGCTCCGTCGGCGTCGAGTTCGAGATCGCGGCTCGCGCTCTTGCCAAGTTCGGTGGAGTCGCCCGCCGCTTCGACCTCCGCGGCGTCGACGGCGGCGCAGCGCTGGTCGACGACTACGCCCACCTCCCGACCGAGATCAGCGCTGTGCTGTCGGCAGCACGTTCGAGCGGCGATGGATGGCGGCGAGTCGTCGCTGTGTTCCAACCGAACCGCTTCAATCGCATGGCGATCATGTCGCCCGCCTACCGCGACGCCTTCGTCGATGCCGATCTCGTGGTGCTGACCGACATCTACGCGTCGGGCACCGCCCCGATTCCCGGCGTGACCGGAAAGCTGGTGGTCAATGCCGTCCTCGATGCACATCCGGCCACGCGGCTCGCTTGGATGCCACGCCGCAGCGATCTCATCGATTACCTCGCCAAGGAGCTGCGCGACGGCGATGTCTGCATCTCCATGGGTTGCGGCGACATCGCCTCGCTGCCCGACGAGCTGCAGCAACGACGGACCGAGCTGAGGGCGTCGGCCAATTGAGCATCGCCGAGCGTTTGCACGACGCGGCCGACGACTTCGGTTCGCTGGCCAGGATCGACGAGCCGCTCGGGCCGTTGACCACCTATCGGGTGGGCGGAGCCGCGGCGATCTTCGTCAATCCGAGATCGCTCTCCGAACTGCACGAGGTCGCCGGCGTGATCGCCCGGTACGACCTGCCGGTGCTGGTGCTCGGCCGCGGCTCGAACCTCTTGGTCGCCGATGCCGGTTTCGCCGGCGTTGCCCTGAGCCTGGCCGACTGGGCGGATCGCATCGACGTCGACGGGGCCGACGTGCAATCCGGGTCTGCCGTTGCCTTGCCGGTGCTGGCCCGCCGGACGGCCGCCGCAGGCCTCACCGGCTTCGAGTGGGCCGTTGGGGTACCCGGGTCGATCGGGGGTGCCGTGCGGATGAACGCCGGTGGTCATGGCTCCGACATGGCTGCGTGCATCGTTCGGGCCGAGGTCTTCGACCTGCGTACGCAACGGTGTGGGTGGCGACCGGTGGAGTCGCTCGGGCTGCGGTTCCGCGGCTCGAACATCGTCGACCACGAAGTCGTGCTGACTGCCCACCTCAGCCTGGCGGCGGGCGACAGCGCTCGCTCGGAACGCGAGATCGCCGACATCGTGAAGTGGCGTCGTGAGAACCAGCCAGGAGGGCAGAACGCCGGGTCGGTGTTTGTGAACCCGATTCCCGGCCAGCTCTCGGCAGGAGAACTGATCGACCGTCTCGGCCTCCGAGGCTTCCGGATCGGCAGTGCGTTCGTGTCGGAGAAGCACGCCAACTTCATCCAGGCCGTCGAAGGGGCAACCGCCACCGACGTGAAAGCCGTGATCGACGAGGTCCGCGCGCGCGTGGCCCGAGAGACCGGCTTCGAGCTGCGAAGCGAAGTGCGCCTCGTCGGTTTCGACGAGGCTGGTGCAGCGCAGAGCGGTAGGTCGGCGCATGGCTGACGAGCGCACGACGCCGAGCTCGAAAGGTTCCGGACGCAAGGGGAACGAGCGCGAGCGGAAGCCCGCTGAGCCGACGACGCCGGCCACAGGTCCCGAGGATGTTCCCGATGTGGTGCTGGAGGAACTGCTCGCCGCGTTCTCCGCCGAGGATGCGGAAGCGATCGACTTCGACGACCCGTCGATCGATCGGATGCTGGGGCTCGGCGACAGCGCTGACAGCACCGAGGGCAACGTGGTCTGGAGCGTTCATGAGGACCCCAACGACGCGGCGGACGAGACCGCGCCGGCAGCGGTCACCGACGCACTGACCTCGTCGAACACAGTCGCTCTGACTCCGACGGGTGACGAGACGGTCGCAACCGAACCCCCTGTCAAGCCAGCCGGAGACTCGGCCGGAGACTCGGAGGCAAACGCGGCACGCAAGGTGATCGTGATCGGTGACGACGATCGGCCCGATGCGCTCTACCTCGACGAGGAGTCCGGCTCCGGTCTGCGCGACATCCATGCGCCGGAGGACGACAAGTCAGGTGGTCGATCGACGATCGTCATCAAGGATCTCGATGAGTCCGGCAGCATCGAAGCGCTGCCTGCGCGCTCGACCGGCTCGATGGATCCTCGGGTGCGGGCCAGACGAATCGCAGTCCGCAGGGCCAAGGGCCGAAAGCGCTTGATCTGGGTGGCGATCGCCGCAGCGATCCTGGTCGTGCTGGTCGGTGCGGTCGCTGTGCTGGCGTCGTCGCTGTTCGATGTACGCACCATCGACGTGCAAGGCGCCGTCTACACCGACCCGACCGAGTTGTCTGCGATCGTCGACGAGTTGCATGGTGACGCGATCCTGCTGGTCGACACACGTCAGATCGAACGCCAGCTGGAGAGCATTGCCTGGGTCGAATCGGCCCGAGTGTCGACGCAGTTCCCGCACCGTGTGTTCATCGACATCCGCGAGCGGAAGCCGATCGCCACCTTCGAAGGTTCAGACAACAAGTTCCGGGTCATCGATCGCGATGGTCGGGTGCTCGACATCGTCGACGGTGTGCCCATCGACTACATGCTGATCACGGGGGCCAACCCCGATGTCGAGCGCGGCCAGTTCGCCGGTCGGCCGTTCGCCTCGGCGGCGCAACTGGCGATTGCACTCCCGCCCGAGGTCCGCGCCCTGACCGAGTCGATCGGTGTCGATGCGACCGGGGGAAACCTCACCCTGCAACTGCACAACGACCTGACCGTGCAGTTGGGTCCGGCCGCCGACCTCTCCGGGAAGCTGGTTCGGCTGCTCTCGTTGGTCCAGGGCGGACTCGACGGGATCTGCGGCCTCGACGTTTCCACGGCGGATATCGCTCCGACGAAATGTGGATGATCGAACGATGTCCACCGCTTCTGCCCTCGGACGTGCGAGACTTGGCGAAATGCCTCAATCCATTCGCCAATCAGCACTACGGAGGCTTCCCTGATGGCAGGCGCACCCCAAAATTATCTCGCAGTCATCAAGGTGATCGGCGTCGGCGGTGGTGGCGTCAATGCCGTCAACCGGATGATCGACGCCGGCCTCAAAGGGGTCGAGTTCGTTGCGGTGAACACCGACGCGCAGGCGCTCCTGATGAGCGACGCCGACGTGAAGCTCGACATCGGGCGTGATCTCACCCGCGGACTCGGCGCCGGCAGTGACCCCGACGTCGGTCGCAACGCGGCCGAGTCGCACCGTGACGAGATCGAAGAAGTCATCAAGGGCGCCGACATGGTGTTCATCACCGCCGGCGAGGGTGGCGGTACAGGCACGGGCGCAGCGCCGATCATCGCCGAGCTGGCGCGCAGCATCGGCGCCCTGGCCATCGGTGTCGTCACTCGGCCATTCAGCTTCGAAGGTCGCCGCCGTTCCGTCCAGGCCGACGCCGGTGTGCAGCGCCTGAAGGAGAAGGTCGACACGCTGATCGTCATTCCCAACGATCGCTTGCTGACCGTCGCCAACGAAAAGACCAGCGTGCTCAATGCCTTCAAGATGGCCGACGAGGTCTTGCTGCAGGGCGTGTCGGGCATCACCAACCTCATTACCACGCCCGGATTGATCAACACCGACTTCGCCGACGTCAAGATGATCCTGTCCAGTGCCGGCTCGGCGTTGATGGGTATCGGCCAGGCCAGCGGCGAGAACCGCGCTGTCACCGCAGCGAAGGCGGCGATCTCCAGTCCGTTGTTGGAGGCCGCGATCGACGGTGCCAGGGGCATCTTGCTGAACATCACCGGCCCGTCGGGCATGTCGTTGTTCGAGATGAACGCGGCCGCCGAGATCATCCACGGCGTGGCGCATCAAGACGCCAACATCATCTTCGGCACGGTTATCGACGACGAGTTGGGCGACGAGGTCAAGGTCACGGTCATCGCCGCCGGCTTCGACCGCTGGGATAGTGGCGCCACCGCCGCCCGACCCGGAGCCAAGCCCGGCGACAAGCCGACCGCGTCGTTGAAAGATCTCTTCGCCGAGGAACCAGCCGATCCGCTGGACGACGATGACGACGATTTCGATGTGCCGTCCTTCTTGAAGTGACGCGGTTTCGATGATGGAGCTCGGCGGACTCGCCGAGCGACTGGAGCGGGTACGTCAACAGATTGCAGATGCCGGCGGCCAGCACGTCGACATCCTCGCGGTGACCAAGGGTCACCCCGTCGAGGTCATCGAGGCGGCGCGCGCAGTTGGTCTCACGGCTGTCGGCGAGAACTATGCACAGGAGCTCGTCAGCAAGTTCAGCGGTCGATCGTTCGATGTCGCCGTGCATTTCATCGGGCAACTGCAGACCAACAAGGTGCGACAGATCGTCGATCTGGTCGACGTCTTCGAGACCCTCGATCGACACGCACTGGTGGTCGAGCTTGCCAAGCGGGCCCCGGGCGCCCGGATGCTCGTGCAGGTCAACACCACGGGTGAAGTCGCCAAGGGAGGCTGTGCGCCCACCGATGTCGAGTCACTGGTGACCGAGGCGACCGCGGCCGGTCTGGTCGTCGACGGGCTGATGACCGTCGGGCCGACGGTCGGCGGCCCCGAGGCTGCTCGAGATGGATTTCGACTGGTTCGGTCGTTGTGCGCCACCCTCGACTTGGCGACGTGCTCGATGGGGATGAGCGATGACTTCGTCGTCGCCGTGCAAGAAGGGTCGACCCGCGTGCGACTGGGCAGCGTTCTGTTTGGCATGCGTCCAGCTACCAGCCCGCGAGTACGGTAATCTCAGGCGGAGGAGGACCAAGGATGCCGATCTGGAGAAACGCAATGGATTGGTTGGGACTGGGGCCCGACGATGCGTACGACGACTACGACACGGCGCAGGAGCCAGAACGTCCTTCTCGATCGCCTCGACACCAACGCGAGGAGCCGGCACCACGCGGCCAGCGCGACTACGAATCAGACGGCACCGTGCGCACGATGCCGGCGCGCCCCAGCTATCCAACTCGTGACGCCGACCTCACTGGGCGCCGTCCCGTGCCTGCGACCGACGACTCCAACGTGCAACCCCGTCCGATCAACCCGCAGCGACCTGCGCCGGTGAACTCGGCCGATCCATACACCGTTCGCCCGCGGCGTTTCGACTCTGCCCAAGAGGTGGCCGACAAGTTCAAAGACGGCCAACCGGTCATCATGAATCTCGAGGCCAGCGATCGCGAGGTGTCGCGCCGACTGATCGATTTCGCCAGTGGGCTGTGCTACGGGCTGAACGGCACGATGGAGAAGGTTGCCACCGGTGTCTACCTGCTGAAGCCGATCCCTCCTCGCAAGGGCGGCTACGACAGCGGTGAGTTCGACCACTAAGTGTCCACTGCAGCCGGTTCGCCATGCCTAACATCTGAGAATGGACTTCAGCCCTCAGACCGTTCGTAGTGCCGGTTTCAAGACAGTCAAGAAGGGTTATGACCCGGCCGAGGTCGACGACTTCAAAGAGAAGGTCGCCGCGGCAATCGAAACGGCTCAGAACCAGGCAACAGCGATGGAGGCCCGCGCCCGGGCAGCGGTGGCCAAGCTGCAGGAAGTGTCACAGCAGGTCACCAGCGGCACTCCCGCCCCCGGCGCGTCGCCATCGGCCAGCGACGAAGATGCCGAGACCATCAGTCGTACGCTGCTCCTGGCCCAGCGCACGGCCGACAACACCGTTGCCCAGGCCAACGCCGACGCCGAGTCGATCACCGTCAAGGCTCGTGTCGACGCGACGACCGTGATCGACAATGCCCGATCGATGTCCGACAAGCTGCTCGACGAGGCCCGCGTCGAGGCGCGGCGCTCTGCGGAGACCGAGCGCATCAAGGCCGAGAACGAGGTGCAGGCGCTGCTGGCCCGACGCGACTTCCTGCTGTCCGACGTCGACCATCTGGAGCATCATCTCGGCGCCCAGCGCGAGCGTCTGCGTGACGCGGCGGTGTCGTTGCAAGACCTCATCGAGCGCGTGCCCGGCGGCCTGGGCGAGATGCGCCGGCCGTTGTTGTCGGCTTCGGCCGAAACCCTGCTGTCGGCATCGCGCCCGGCGGACCCGCCGGCCGGTCTACCGACTCCGACGCCGATGCCATTGCCGGCCACCGAAGCAGCTGCAGGTACAGACGAACAGACCGACCTCGACGAACCTGCCGATTCCGACCAGTACGCCTTCGACTCGCTGATCGACGCCACCCCGGCCCAGATGGCCGGCGTCGAAACCGATCAGGACGAGACAGCCATCATGCGGCTCGATCTCGGTGCGCTCGACGTCGATGCGGCGACCACACCGAGTTGGTCGTCAGCGGGTGACGACCCGTTGATCGTGGGCGACGAACTGCAGTAATCATCACCTGCCCCTCGCCCGCGAGGGGTAGGCTCTGAACGGCGTTGACGAGGCAATCACCTCCGAGCTTTCGGAAGAACGGCCACCAGGCTCAGTAGAACCGAACGGGTCCAGCCCGATACTGCTGGCGCAACTGAGGGGTTGCCGTCTGCGGGCGGCGGCAAACAGGGTGGGATCGCGAGCTGACCGCTCGTCCCTGTGCAATCGAACTCACAGGAGCCCGCAGATGTACCCCGAAGTCGACCCGCAACCTTCCTTTCCGGCAATCGAGACCGCAGTGCTTGCCTCATGGGCCGAGCGACACACGTTTGCCGAGTCGATCCGGCGCCGCGCCGACGCTGAGGAGTACGTCTTCTACGACGGTCCTCCGTTCGCCAATGGCCTGCCTCACTACGGGCATCTGCTGACCGGGTTCGTCAAAGACGCGGTGCCCCGATACCAGACGATGCGCGGCAAGCGCGTCGAACGTCGTTTCGGTTGGGACTGCCACGGCCTGCCCGCCGAGGTCGTCGTCGAGAAAGAGCTCGGCATCAGCGGCCACCCCGAGATCACCAACTTCGGCATCGACAAGTTCAACGACGCCTGCCGCACCAGCGTGCTGCGGTTCACCGACGAGTGGCAGCGCTACGTCACCCGCCAGGCGCGTTGGGTCGACTTCGACAACGACTACAAAACTCTCGACCTCCCGTACATGGAGAGTGTCATGTGGGCCTTCAAGACCTTGTGGGACAAGGGTTTGATCTACGAGGGCTTCAAGGTGCTGGCGTACTGCTGGCGGTGCGAGACACCACTCAGCAACACCGAGACGCGCATGGACGACGTGTATCGCGATCGCCAGGACCCGGCATTGACCGTGCAGTTCCAACTCGACTCCGGCGAGCGGATCCTGGCGTGGACCACCACGCCATGGACGCTGCCGAGCAACCTGGCGGTGGCCGTCGGTCCCGACATCGATTACGCGGTGATGGAGAAGGATGGCGTTCGCTACATCCTCGCCGAATCGCGCCTCGGGGCGTACGAACGGGAGTTGGCCAACGCGGTGCAGGTCGCCACGTTGAAGGGCAGCGAGCTCGCCGGACGTCGCTATACGCCGCTCTTCTCGTTCTTCGCCGACACTCCCAACGCCTTCCAGGTCCTGGCAGGCGAGTTCGTCTCCACCGAGGACGGCACCGGCGTGGTGCACATGGCCCCTGGCTTCGGCGAGGAGGACCAGAACGCCTGCAACGCGGCCGGGATCCCCACCGTGTGCCCGATGGACGAGCACGGCCGTTTCACCGCCGAGGTGGCCCCCTGGGCCGGCCAGCACGTCTTCGATGCCAACGGCGAGATCACGAAGGAACTGAAGGCCCGTGGCCTCGTGGTGCGACACGACAGCTACCAGCACTCGTACCCGCACTGCTGGCGATGTGCGGAGCCGCTGGTCTATCGGGCCATCAGCAGTTGGTTCGTGCAGGTCACCGCATTCAGGGACCGGATGAGCGAGCTCAACCAACAGATCCAATGGGTGCCAGAGCACGTCAAGGACGGCAGCTTCGGCAAGTGGCTGGCCAACGCCCGCGACTGGAGCATCAGCCGCAACCGGTTCTGGGGTTCACCGATCCCTGTGTGGCGCAGCGACGATCCGGCGTACCCGCGCATCGACGTGTACGGCTCGATCGCCGATCTGGAGCGCGACTTCGGTGTGGAGATCGACGACCTGCATCGTCCATTCGTCGACGACCTGGTCCGCCCGAACCCCGATGACCCGACCGGTCGATCGAGCATGCGGCGTGTCACCGAGGTGCTCGACTGTTGGTTCGAGTCGGGTTCAATGCCGTTCGCCCAAGTGCACTATCCGTTCGAGAACGCCGACTGGTTCGAGAGTCACTACCCGGGCGATTTCATCGTCGAATACATGGCCCAGACCCGTGGCTGGTTCTACACATTGCACGTCCTGGCCACTGCACTGTTCGATCGGCCGTCGTTCCGTACCTGCATCAGCCACGGTGTCGTCCTCGGAGACGACGGGCAGAAGATGTCGAAGAGCCTCAACAACTACCCCGATCCGATGATGGTCTTCGACACCTACGGCGCCGACGCCATGCGCTGGTACCTGTTGTCGTCAACCATCTTGCGTGGCGGCGATCTGGCCGTGACCGAGAACGGCGTCCGCGAGAGCGTCCGCCATGTTGTGCTGCCGATCTGGAACACGTACTCGTTCTTCACGATGTACGCGAACGCAGCGGGCCACACGGCGCAACATCGGACCGATTCGAGCGATCCGCTCGACCAATACATCCTCGGCAAGTTGCATGCCTTGATCACCGACGTCACCTCGGCGATGGATGCCTACGACCTGTTCGCCGCCTGCGGATCGGTGCGCACGTTCCTCGACGTGTTGACGAATTGGTACGTTCGCCGGTCACGCGAGCGCTTCTGGGCCGGGGATCCCGAGGCGCTCGATGTGCTGTGGACCGTGCTGACAACGCTGTGCCAGGTCGCCGCGCCGCTGTTGCCCCTCACGACCGAGGCGGTGTACCGAGGGCTGGTCGGCGACGACAGCAGCGTTCACCTGACGGATTGGCCGACGACCACATCGCTCGTCGAATCACCCGCCCTCGTCGCGACCATGGACCGCGTCCGCGATGTCTGCAGTGCGTCGTCTGCCGTCCGCAAGGCGACCGGGCGCCGTGTGCGTCAACCGCTCGCAAGCATGACCATCGCGGCACGCGACGCCGAATCGCTGGACCCCTTCCGCAGCATCATCGCCGAGGAGATCAATGTGAAAGAGGTGGTGTTGTCGACGGATCTCGACGCAGTCGGGGCATTCGAGCTGACCGTCGTTCCCGGGGTGTTGGGCCCTCGCATCGGCAAGGACGTGCAAAAGGTCATCGGCGCGGTGAAGCAGGGCCAATGGGCGCAGGACGAGCCCACCGGCGTGGTGACGGCCGGCGGCATCGAGCTGCGCGACGGTGAGTATTCGCTTCGTCTCGTCGCCGCGGACCCCTCGCGAGCGACGACGTTGCCGTCCAACACTGGGGTCGTGGTGCTCGACATCGATCTCACCCCGGAGCTCGAGGCGGAAGGTGTCGCCCGCGATCTGGTGCGGCTCGTGCAGCAAGCGCGACGCGACGCCGGTCTGCACGTCAGCGATCGCATCGCCCTTCGTCTCGGAGTTCCCGACTCGGTTCGTACCCAGGTGGAACCGTTCGCGACGTTGATCACCGAGCCGACGCTGGCGCTGTCACTGACGTTCGAGACGGGCGAACCGAACGCCGAGCTCGACGGCGAGCCGGTCTTCATCGGAGTCGCCAAGATCTGATACCGGCAGCAACGTGAGACAAATCGGTACATCTGAACGCCGGGCGGTCGCCGTCCAGTTCGTCGCGACGTAGCGCGGCGAGGCAGATGTAGCGATGTTGCCGAATCGATCGACGTCGGCCTGGCTGCCAGTCGGGCTGTCATACGCTGACCGTCTCAGAGACGGTGGCGCAGCGACCGCCTTCGTACAGTTCGCCGGAGACGCGGCGCGGCACATTTCGCGACTCCCGTTGTCAGGATCTTGGATCAGCGCGAGCGAACAGAGGCGCGGAACTCCTGTGTGCGCGCACAGACATTTCGGTGGCATCGTGAGCGCTATTGCGAACTTGCCAAGATCTGATACCGACGCACCCCATCTGCTGATGCCGGTTCGACCCGGTGTGTGATCGGACACATCGCCTCGTCACGGCGGTAGCATCGCAGACTCACCTGGGTCGACGGAGGTTCACCACAGATGGCAACTGCCAAGAAGGCTCCCGCCACAAAGGCTCCCGCTAAGAAGGCCAGCCCGCCGGCGAAGTCGAGCGCACCGAAGAAGGCCGTCGCCGCCCAGAAGGGTGCGCCGGCCAAGAAGGCCGCCCCACCAAAGCCGGCGACCACGAAGAAGGCGGCTGCGCCGGCCAAGGCAACGTCTGCCAAGAAGGCAGCGCCACCGAAGAAGTCTCCCGCCGCCCCGGCGAAGACGGCTGCTGTCGTCCCGGTGAAGAAGGCGGCTGCCGCCGCCCCGGCGAAGAAGGCCGCACCGGCCCCGGCCAAGAAGGCCGCGCCAGCACCCGCCAAGGCAGCCGCGCCAGCACCCGCCAAGGCAGCTGCGCCGGCCAAGAAGGCCGCACCGGCCAAGAAGTCGAGCTCCGCCCGGGTCGTGTTCGAGATCCCGGCGGCGAAGGGTGTGACCAAAGAGGGCGTTGCCTACACCAGGGACTTCGACGTCAAGTTCCTGACGGCCCAGCGCGACTTGCTGTTGGAGGAGAAGGCCGCGCTCACCGGTCAGGCGACTCGGTTGGAGGACGAAGCGAATTCGTTGATCGAGGAGCAGGAGATGGGTGACGTGCAATTCGACGACGAAGGCGGCGAAGGCGACACCATGGTCGTCGAGCGCGAACGCGACTTGACCCTGTCTGCGCAGGCCCGCCAGACGATTGCCGACATCGACGCCGCACTCGGGCGCCTGACGACGGGGCACTACGGCTACTCGACCGAGTCCGGCCGACCAATTCCGCGTGAACGCCTGGAAGCGATTCCGTGGGCAACGATGCTGGTCGAGGAGAAGGTCGGCGGGATCGGCCGTCGATGACCGAAGATGCGGAGGCCGAGGTTCTCTCGGCCACGCAGACCGAATCCAGCGAATCTGACCCGTCACCCCAGCCGCGGGCCGTGACGCCGGTGCTGACGGCGGCAATCGTTCCGATCGTGGTCGCGATCGATCAGTTGACCAAGCACTGGGCGCTGTCCGAATTGACCGACACGGGTCCGCGCCACGTGATCTGGACGCTGCAGCAGCTCGAGCAGCTGGCGCGCCAGATCGCCGCCCATCCCGACGTCGAGTACGCCGAACCCGACCGCATGCTGCACGTGCAGCTGACGCCGAACGATTCGCGCTACCTAGACCAGT
>JANPOJ010000398.1:0-2243 GCA_031427935.1 Ilumatobacteraceae bacterium
TGCTCTATTCAGCGCGCCATTTTTCATGGCGCAAGGCGGTCGGGGGCCATCAACCCTCTGCAGATCGAAATGCGGGTCTGCAGCGACGCCGAACCAAGTTGGGGGCCAGCGCCGCTGTGGTCTCGCTGATCGGTGGCCTGATGGTCACCTCGCTCGGGGCGCAGGCCGCACCCGTGGTCGGCCAAGGCTTCACCGTCTCGGCGGCTGACCTGCGGTTCATCCTCGACCAGATCAAGATCGGTGAGGCTCACGTCGTCAACACGACGCCTGCGACCGGTCCTTGTGGCGCGTTGCTCGGCACCGGTCCCGACCAAGTTCCCAGCCCGTTGCTGTCGTTCGGCATTCGTACCGTTGATGGTTCGTGCAACAACCTGCAAGCCGGGCAGGACAAGTTCGGTGCTGCGGATCAGGCGTTCCCGCGTCTGACGACACCGGTGTTCAACGCTGCGGAGCCTCTACCGTTCGACACGGACGGCCCCGGCCCGGAACAAGCAGGTGACCCCAGCAGCTACGCGCAGACGACCGGAAGCGTCTCGGACTCTGAGCCTCGCACGGTCAGCAACCTGATCGTCGACCAGACGTCCGACAACCCTGCCGCGGTTGCCGCCGCCGGGTTCCCGGTGCGTACCCAGGGCAACCCTGGCGTCGTGGTTTGCACCGCTCCCAACGTTCCTGTTGGCTGCGTGCCGGAGCACCAGACGCTGTTCATCCCGAACGTGACCACCGACGTCGGCCTGTCGCCGCCGTTCAACGGTTTGTTCACGATCTTCGGCCAGTTCTTCGATCATGGTCTTGACAAGATCACCAACGGCGGCGCGGGTACGGTGTTTGTTCCGTTGAAGGACGACGACCCGTTGATCACTCTCGGCCCCGACGGCATCGCCGGCACGAATTGCACCACGTCTTTAGCGCAGAATTGCGATGAAGTCCCGGTCGGCTCCCGGTTCATGGCCCTGACCCGCGGCACGATCGTCACCGGTCCTGACGGGTTCCGTAGCGCGCCGAACACCGACACGCCGTTCGTCGACCAGAGCCAGACGTACACGTCGCACGCGTCGCATCAGTTCTTCCTCCGCGAGTACGCGCCGTCCGTTGGTGGGCCGATCGCGACCGGCAAGTTCCTCAGCCGCCCCGACCACGACGGGATGGCCACATGGTCGGAGATCAAGGCTCAGGCATCTTCGCTGCTCGGTCTGCAACTCGTCGACACCGATGTCAACGACGTCCCGTTGATCGCCACCGACGTGTACGGCAACTTCATCCCGGGCCCGGCCCGTGGCATGCCGATGGTCATGTTCCCCGACACCACCACGGTCGAGGGTGACCCCGCCGCCAACGCTGGTCTGGGCATCAGCCTGGTCGGTGCATCGCGTGTCGGCGCGGCGTTCCTCAACGACATCGCCCACGCAGCCGGCCCCGGCAAGACGGCGACGCCGAAGACCCCTGACCTCGACACCGTTGCCGGCGGCAGCCTTTCGCCGGTCGTTCCGGGCGAGTACGACGATGAGCTGCTCGGCATCCACTTCATCTGCGGTGACGGTCGATGCAACGAGAACATCGCCCTCACGGCCATTCACCAGATCTTCCACTCCGAGCATGACCGTCTGGTCGGCGACATCGAGACCACGCTGGCCCTACCGGAGAACGCGGCCCTGTCGGCTGCGTACCATGCCACTTCGGCAACGACGTTCAAGTACGGCGAGCGCATCTTCCAGGCCGCCCGTTTCGTGACCGAGATGGAGTACCAGCACCTGGTGTTCGAGGAGTTCGCCCGCAAGGTTCAGCCGGCGATCAACCCGTTCGAGGCATTTGCGTTCAACCAGACCGATGTCAACCCGGCCATCACCGCCGAGTTCGCCCATGCGGTCTACCGCTTCGGTCACTCGATGCTGACCGAGTCGATCGCTCGTACCAACCCCAACGGCAGCGACAACTCGATACCGCTGTTGGGTGGTTTCTTGAACCCGGCCTCGTACTACGACGGTGGGACCGCAGGCCCACTCGATTCGAGGGCTGCGGCGACGTCGATCTTCATGGGCATGTCCGACCAGGTCGGCAACGAGATCGACGAGTTCGTCACCAACACGTTGCGTAACAACCTCCTCGGCCTTCCGTTGGACCTGCCGTCGATCAACATGGCTCGCGCTCGCAGCGAAGGGATCCCGTCGCTGAACAACCTGCGCAAGCAGATCTTCGCCCGCACCAACGATGGCCAGTTGGCCCCCGTACGACAACTGGGTCAC
>JANPOJ010000399.1:0-10967 GCA_031427935.1 Ilumatobacteraceae bacterium
GCGTCGAGTTCGCCGATCCGCTGCGTGTGACCCGGCGGCTCGATGGCGGCCGACGTGAAGTGCTGCGGGTCACCGGCCCGGCGGTGCTGTCGGTGGAAGGATCGATCGCCCGGTTGCGCCGAGCCTCGCTGCGCTCGGCCCTCACGGCCCAGTCGGCCGAGGTGCTGCCATATGCCAGCACCGTCACCGCCGGAGCCGCAGCCACTGCGGTTGTTGTCGGCCGGTACCGCCCTCGGGCTCGCGTGCTGCCGGCGCCGGTTGGCGCGACGGCACTCGATCGGCTCCGGGCACTGACCGATGCATCTGCCGCACCGCAACCCGGCGAGACCGTCGAGGCAACGCCCGCAGTCGCGGCACAGCGGATCATCGAGGTCCTCACCGACTGGGGCTACATCTCCTAACTGCGGCTTCCCTTCGGGCGACAATGGGGCCCAGTTCTTCAAGGTTGTGGCCCGGCTCGCGGCCTTGCGGACCCGCTCCATATCGAATCGGCACTATGCGCTATCGATGGCACCGAAATGTCTGTGCGCGCGCAGAGAGAATCCGCGCTTCTGTTTGCTCACGCTGATCGGCGAACCTGGCAGCGCTGGGCGAGACATGGGCCTATGCAGCCGCCCATTTCGGTGCCAGCGCCGAGTAAGGCGATGAGCGCCAGAACCACCGTCATTCGGTGCTAGTCGCCGGTCGTCACGTGGGGCCTCTTGGGTGGGCAGCGCGACGTTCACGATCGTGCCGTCGACCACGATGATGAACACCGAGGCGCACAGCACGGCCAGGACCGACCAGGGTGATCGGTGGTGCGTGTCCGTGGCGATCTTGATCTCGTCCATGAGGCTTCTTTCGAGGCAGTCATTCGTGCAATGCTGATGTTGAAACAATGTCATAACATTGTTATCACGATGTTCCAACGAGATCCACATGACATTCGCCACACCACTCCGCCACTATCCTGCGCCCATGGTGCAGATCGATTCGGTGGGCTCCATGCTGCTCGAGGCGGCTAGCGACCTGTTGGCGACCGAAGGGCCAGGAGCCCTAACAGTGCGGCGTATCGCCAATGCCGCCGGGGTCAGCACCATGAACGTCTACTCGCGGTTCGGGGGCAAGGACGGCGTGGTCGAGCATCTGTTCATCGAGGGGTTCCACCGCCTCGGCGAGGGCATGAGCTCGGTCGTGCTGACCGACGATCCGATCGCCGACATCGCCTCGTGCGGCATGGCCTACCGCCAGTTCGCCATCGACCACCCCACGCTGTACTCGGTGATGTTCGACCGCGTCGTACCCGACTACGAGCCGACCGAGGAAGCCCTGGTGATCGCCAGCGCCACGCTGGGTCTGCTGGCCCAACGGCTCGAACGGGCAATGACCGCCGGCGCACTGCGATCTGGGGATCCACTGCACACCGCGGCGCTGGTGTGGGCAACATGCCACGGTGTCGTCAGCCTCGAGCAGAAGGCGGTCGGACCGATGGCGATCAACTGGCCGGAGGTCTATCAGCAGGCGATGCGCATGATCATCACGGGATTGTCGTGACGGTGTCGCCTTGACCAACCGGCTCGGTGACGTCACCTGGACGGACCTGTGGAACCTCGCGCCGCGGCCGATCATCGCCGTGCCGGTCGGGTCGTGCGAGCAGCACGGCCCGCACCTTCCGCTCGATACCGACACCCGCATCGCCACGGCGTTGGCGGAAGGTCTGGCTGCGTCGTTCGAGCCGGGTGACGTGCTGATCGGCCCGGCCCTCACCGTCACCTCCAGCGGCGAGCACGCCGCATTTCCCGGCACGCTGTCCGTCGGCGCCGAAGTCGTCGAACATCTCATCATCGAGTTGGTTCGCAGCGCCGACTGGTCGGCCGGCGTCGTACTGGTCAACGGGCATGGTGGCAATGCCATGCCCGTGCAGCGCGCCGCCAACAAGCTGCTCGGCGAAGGTCGTCGGGTGCTGGCCTGGTGGCCGCACATCCGCAACGCCGATGCACATGCCGGCGAGACGGAGACGTCGATGATGCTGGCGATCGCGCCGGCACTGGTTCGCATGACACGAGCAGAGGCCGGCCGCACGGAACCACTCGTCGATCTCATCGACGACCTGCGTGCCAACGGCGTTCGCGCCGTGAGCCCCAACGGGGTGCTCGGCGACCCACGGCAGGCGACGATCAACCACGGCAAGGCACTGCTCACCAGGATGATCATCGATCTCGTCGCGGCGGTTGACGAATGGCGATCGTGACGCCACCGTTTCTGCTCGATGCCTCGTACCGCAGGTACGACGGGTTGGTCATCGCCGGCTCGCCGCTGCGGCTGTTCCGGCTCTCGGCCGCCGGTCAGCGTGTGGCCGCGGCCATCGAACAGCACGACGAGCTGCCACCGCGCCACAGCAAGCTGACCGACCGGCTGGTCGATGCCGGCGCGATCCACCCGAACCCTGTGGACTCAACGTTCAGTGCCGCGAACGTGACCATCGTGGTGCCTGCATTCAACGCCTTGCCGACGATCGCTCCCGGCGGCAACGTGATCGTGGTCGACGACGGCAGCGACCCTCCCCTGTCGCCGGGTGCTGAGCAACGAGGCGTTCGCCTCTCCGTCAATCGCGGCCCGGCCGCAGCGCGCAACGCCGGCCTTGCCGAGGTGACCACACCGCTCGTGGCCTTCGTCGACACCGATGTCGATCTCGACTGCGACTGGTTGCAGCCACTGCTGCGCCACTTCACCGACCCGCGGGTCGCCCTCGTCGCCCCGCGCGTTGTGTCGTCTGCGGGCTCGACGCCACTTGCCGAGTACGAGGCGCTCAGGTCTCCCCTCGACCTCGGCGACCAACCCGGCCGCATCGCCGCCGGCACCCGCATCAGTTACGTGCCGGCGGCGGCACTCGTGGTTCGCGCCGATGCGTTGCGGGGGATCGGCGGGTTCGACGAGTCGCTGCGCACCGGCGAGGACGTCGACATGGTCTGGCGGCTGGTCGCCGCCGGACATCGCTGCCGGTACGAACCCGCGTCCATCGTGCACCACCGACCACGCCAGAGTGTGCCCGGGTTGCTCCGCCAGCGCGTTGCATACGGTCGCTCAGCGGCGGCACTCGATCGCAAGCATCGCGGCGCGGTGGCACCACTGCGAATGAGTGGATGGAGCGCAGCGGTGTGGGCTCTCGTGTTCGCCCGGCGTCCTGCTGCAGCGGTCGCCGTTGCCGGCGGCACGATCGTCGCGTTGCGAAGGAAGATCCCCGACCTCCCGCCGGCGGAATCGATTCGCCTCGTCGGGCTCGGTCATCTCTACGCAGGCCGTCAGGTGGCCAGTGCGATCACCCGAGTGTGGTGGCCGGTGGCCGTGCTCACTGCACTGTTCGCCCGGCGGACACGGCTGCCACTGCTCGGCGCGGCACTCATCCCACCTCTGCTCGATTGGTTCGCACGACGCGGCCCGATCGACCCCGTCCGGTACGTCGCCCTGCGCCTGGCAGACGACGCCGCCTACGGCAGCGGTGTGTGGATCGGTGCCGTCGAACTGCACACGATCGGCGCGTTGGCGCCGACGTTCACGAACTGGCCGGGGCGAACTGCCGGCTGAGGTTGTTGCACTCCTCGCAGACCTCGGCGGGGATCAGTCCCCAACGCATCAGGCGGTTGAACACCAGGCAGCCGAGGCACAGCGCGAAGACCGACTCGAGCGTCGCTGCCACGATCAGCCCGGCGATCAACACGTACGACAGAAGGGGCGCACCGAAGCCCCACGACACCAGTGCGCCTGCGCTGAAGGTGAGGCCCATCCCCTGCGCGAACCGCTTCGGCGGACCTGGCACGAAGCGATGCTCTACGTCGATCCGCGGGGTGACCACGCGCGTCACGAACTGGCCGAGCGGGCTGAACCGCGGGCCGCTGAGCACCCTGGCGAGAAAGCCGTAGACCAGCGGCACGAGCACCCACCACTGCCTGACAGCGAGGAATGCAACGCCATGGGCGACGACGCCGCCGGCCACCAGACGGGCCGACGTTTCGTTGACCGGATTGGGGAAGTTCAGCAACCTGCGCACACCAAAATGATAGTCCGACAAACCCGATCAGACAACTCGGGATTAGCGGCGTCGGATCGCCCAGACGCACGCTCCGGCCAGCACCCCGGCAGCTCCGAGGTAGATCGCCAGCTCGTACCACTGGAACGCCCAATATCGCTTGGCCGGCTGGTATGACCAGCGTGTGGTACTGCTTGCCGACCGCCGTGACGCAGTCGTGCAGTCGTGCAGTGCCGACCGGATGTCGGGCCCTCACCTCGATGACCGACTGGCTGCGCTCGGCACGCTCGGCCGAACTGGGCATATATGCCTCATTGCGAGAAGGCAAGACGCCACCTGAAAGACCGCTGCAACTACGGTTGACGCGGCATGACCTTGCGACTCACCGTTCAGCGCGCCGCGTGGGAGTCGCACATCGATGCCCTTGCGGCGAGCGTCGACGGCCTGGTCCCGGTGGTCAAGGGCAACGGGTACGGGTTCGGTCGAGCCACGCTGCACCCGATGATCAAGACGCTGGCCGACTACGTCTGCGTCGGCACCGTTCACGAACTCGACCACGTTGCCGACCGGGTCACGCCCGTCGTGCTGACCCCGTCGCCGGTCCCCCCGCCGACCCCGGCGACCGGTGCCACAGCCTCAGCCGTGATGACGGTCGGTTCGCTCGACGACGTCGCCGCGCTGGCCGGGTGGCGCGGTCGGGTGATCATCAAGCTCCAGTCGTCGATGCGGCGGTTCGGCGCGACCGCCGCCGAGGTCGAGGCGGTCAACTTCGCGGCGCGCGCTGCCGGGCTCGACGTCGTCGGGTTCGCGCTACACCTTCCGCTGGCGGGAGCCGACGCTGATCGCGTTGCGGAGGTGGACGCGTGGCTCGACCAGATCGATGCCCACCAGCCACTGTGGCTCAGCCATCTCCAACCGCAGGCCTACAGCGCCCTGCGCGCTCGCTACCCCGATCGCATCTTTCGACTGCGGCTCGGCACGGCGTTGTGGCACGGCGACAAGTCGTTCCTGCACCTGCACGCCGACGTGCTGGCGTTACATCCCATCGCCGCCGGCGATCGCGCCGGCTATCAACTCGTCGAGGCCGCCGACGACGGTCACCTCGTGCTCGTCGGCGCCGGATCGGCGAACGGTGTGGCCCCTCTCGCCAACGGCTCCAGTCCGTTCCACTTCGAGCACACACGGCTGTCGTTACTCGAGCCGCCGCACATGCACACCTCGATGGTCCTTGCTCCCATCGGCACGCCGTGCCCGGCCGTAGGCGAGCGCGTCGACGTGCAGCGACCGTTGATCTCGACGCTGGTCGACGAGGTCGAGTGGGTGTGAGCACGCAGACAGCCGAGCGGGTGATCGACCTCGACGTGACTCGCGCGGTCGCCCTGATCGGCGTTGCGGTGATGAACTACCACGGCTACCTGATCCTGCGTGGCGGCCAGGTCGGCTCCTCGGGGATCAACCGCTTCTTCGACCCGTGGATGGGCCCGTTGTCGACTCGGTTCGCGGCAACGTTCGTGATGATCGCCGGCATGGGCATCACCTTGATGACCAACCGCGGCCGCGTGGGAGACGATCGCTACCGACGTGCGCTCGACCGCTGGACGCTGATCCGCCGCGGGTTCCTGTTGTACTGCTTCGGATTCTTCTTCGAGTGGTTGTGGAACGGCACGATCCTGTTTTTCTACGGCGCGTTCTTCGTCGTCGGAGCGCTGATCTTCACCCTGCGAACGCGATGGTTGATCGCCATCGGCGGCCTGGCGGCGATCGCTGCCGCGGGGTTGCAATGGTGGGCGTTCGAGACCGACCACAGCACCCGATGGCTGTTCGGGGGTTGGTACTCGTCGGGGCCCTACCGCTCGCCGCGCCGGCTGGTGTTCGACACGTTCGTCAACGGCACGCATCCCCTCCTGCCGTGGTTGGCGTTCCTGTGCGCCGGCATGGTGATCGGCCGGTACTTGCCGCTCGGCTCGGCGTGGCGTCGCGTGCTCGGTGCGGCGGGCGGGCTGCTGGTGGCCGGCACGTACCTCGCCAAGCACGTCTTCGCTGACACGCCGCTGCGCTCTTTGCTGTTCGCGACCGACCCGTTCAGTCGCAGCCTCAACTACACGCTGGGCGCGCTGGGGTCCTCGATCACGGCGTTCTGCCTGATCGGTTGGGCCGCGCAGGCGACACGCGCCAGCGTGGTGACACGCGCCTTCGCCGCTGCCGGTCGCACCACACTGACGCTGTACATCCTGCACGCGCTGGTGTTCAACGCGCTCGTGACCAACTGGCACCTGATCAGGCCGACCGGTCTCGACGTCGCCCTGGTCTTCGCCGGCAGCTTCTGGGCAGTCGCGATCATCGCCGCAGCGCTGTGGCAGCGGCGCGTCGGCCTCGGGCCGGCCGAGTGGTTCTACCGCAAGTTCGGCGGCGGCAACATGCCGCTGACGCCTACAGAACCTCGCTGAACGTGTCGCACTGCTTGGGGTCTCCCGAGTTGTAGCCGCGGGTGAACCAGGTCTGGCGCTGCTCGGCCGAGCCGTGCGTCCAGGCTTCCTTGTCGATGCGTCCCTGGGTCTTTTGTTGGATGCGGTCGTCGCCCACGCCGGCCGCAGCGTTGAGGGCTTCGTTGATCTCGTCGGCCGAGTCGAGCTTGCCTCGCGCCGCGACATCGCCGACCCACATGCCCGCGAAGCAGTCGGCCTGCAACTCCATCGCCACCGAGTACTGGTTGGCCCGGCCCGGGTCGTTCTGCTGGGCCTGCTGGACCTGGTCGTTGATGCCCACGAGGTTCTGGATGTGGTGGCCGTACTCGTGGGCGATGATGTACTGCTCGGCAAGGTCGGTGCTCTTGCCGATCAACTGCTGCTCGAGGGCTTGCATGAAGGCGAGATCGATGTAGACGAGGTGATCGACCGGGCAGTAGAACGGTCCGGTCTGCGACGACGCCTGGCCGCACCCGGTGTTGGTGCCATCGGTGAAGAACACGGTCTTGGTCACCTCGTAGGTGGTGCCGTAGAACGTTGGCAAGTTGGCCTGCCAGTAGTTCTGCACATCCTCGGTCGCGCCGCAGACCACCTGTTCGAGATCGCTCGTGCACGACGCCGCGGTCGACGCGCCCTTGTCGGCGGGTTGCGGAACCCCAGCAGCGGATTGGCTGGCGCCGAGCAGCCTCGGCAGCAGCAGCGAGGCGAGCAGCACGATGACGCCGAGCACGCCACCGCCTGCCTTGATCGGAAAGGGGAATCCACCGCCGCCGAGTCCGCTGGACGAGAAGCCTCCCCCACCGCTGCCGCGGCGATCGTCGATCATCGAGCTGTTGCCACTTCGAATCTTCGTCATATGGAGTACTCCGATGCCCATTTCTTCCGGCACTGAAACAGCGAGCCCGTGTGTCGCGGTGACTGCCGACCGACGATAGCTACTGGGAGCTAGTGGCGAGCACGACTGGCACGCCGAAGCCCACGCACGCCGACGGCGCCGGCGCCGATCAGCGGGCCACGCCCACCGAGGCGCGCCGGGATGATGCGCGCACCCTTGCTGAACGACAGCTGCGCGTGCTCGTCGAGCGTCTCCTGCGCGGAGTTGAAGAACGTCGCTCCGAACCCGAGCGCGACCGACCCACCGATCACCGCCAGATCGATGTCGAGCAAGTTGCACGCGGTTGCCACTGCTCGGCCGACGAGGCGACCGGTGCGCTGCATGATTTCGTACGTCGGCTCGGAGTACGACCGGCCGGTGATGGCCTCGATCGCCGGACCCGATGCCTCGGCATCCAGGCAGCCACGCGAGCCGCACAGGCATCGGCGGCCATTGGGCTCGACGAGAATATGGCCGATGCTGCCGGCGTTGCCCGTGGCCCCATCGAGGAGCTGGCCGTTCAACACGATCCCGCCTTCGACGGTGGTGGAGACGACCATCGCCAGGAAGCTCTGTCGCCCGTGCGCGGCACCCAACCATCCTTCAGCCAATGCCAGCGCCCTGGCCCCGAGGTCGCCGTACACGTTGAGACTGGTCGCGGTTGCCAGGCGCGAACGCAACGGGAACGATCGCCACGCGTGAATGTGGGTCGGAGACACGGCAGCGACATCGGGCCGGACCGGACCGGCGCAGCCAACACCGACCGCGACCGGTCGGGCGTTGTGGCGCGTCCTGGCCCGCTCGAGCTGTGGTTGGACGATGTCGTTCAACGAGGCGAACAACGCATCGGCCTTCAACCCGAAATCGATGTCGATGTCTTCGCGATCGACCAGGTCGCCCTTCATCGTCATCAGCCCGGCCGCCAACTTGGCGTCGCCGATGTCGATCGCCAAGACGACGTCGCGTGTCTCACTCATCAGGCCGTCTACCGTACCGGCGCCAGCACGAAGCAACGAACCCGCGCCACAGCGCGAAGTGCGCACTTTCGATGCACACAGGTCGCGCCGAAAGTGCGCACTTCCTCCATCGGCGGACTAGCCGACGCGGCGGGCGGTCTCGATGAGGTTGATCTCGTAGAGCACCATGTCGAGCGCGTCGGCGCTGACCATCGCCGACTGTCGTTGCGGATGTTCAGCCGTGATGCAACTGGCCAGCGGCGTGAGCAACGTCCATGGGGTCGGATGGCAGAACTGCACCACGCTGTAGCGCTCGCCGGTGAACCCCGGAGCGGCCACCACGCGATGGATCCCGGTTGGCAACACGCCGTTGGTCAGGCGCTCGAGCATCATCCCGGTGTTGATGATCACCTGGCCCTCCGGGGCCACGGCGTCGACCCAGTGATCGCCGACCTTGACCTGCAGGCCGGGCGCCGTGGCGCGGGGCAACGCGGTGATGAGGTTGATGTCGCCGTGCTCGCCGGCCCACACATGGGTGCCGCCCGGCGACTCGGTCATCGGCGGGTAGCGAATGGCTCGGGTCAACGTCGCCCCGTTGTGGGTCATCTCGTCAAAAAGTGACTCATGGCACCCAATGGCCTCGGCGATCACCCGTAAGAACCGGCGTTGGATGTCTTCGATGCGGTCGTGGAACAGGTTCAGCACCTTCTCGCACCCGGGAATGGCTGCCTCGGGCAACACCTGGGTGCCGTACCGTTGCGGGTAGCGCGCTCGCAGCGGATGGCCCGGCGGCAGTTCCCTGCCCCAGTTGAGCATCTCTTTCCAATCGGGCACGTCGCTCGACGCTGCGGTCTCCACCAAGAGACCCGTATACCCCGTCTGACCATGGCTTTCAGGGGCAACGAAGCCCTGCTTGACCTCCTGGGGCATCGAGAAGAACTCGGCCAGCATGCCGTACGCGCTGTCGAGCAGATCCTCCGACAGGTCGTGGCGTGTGTACACGAATCCGGTTGCCAGACTGCGGCGAACGCCATCGACGACCGCCGCCCGTTGAGCGGACGTGCCGCGCTCGAACGCAAGCAGATCGACATCGAGAATGTCATCCATCGACCGAGTCTAGGTCGCATATTCCCCCAGGTAGAGCGGCGATTTCTTGGCGACGATCGAAACCTCGGTAACACTTGCAGCGTGTCAAATTTGTGGTGTACGCGATTTCCACGATGAGCGAAGTAGAAGATGTCACGGTCGTTGCGACGGTTGACTCTCTTTTTCGCGCCCATTATGGACGCCTCGTACGGGCCCTCACGCTTGCGTGTGGCGACCACGAGATTGCCGCAGACGCCGTGCAAGAAGCCTTCGTGAAAGCCCACTTGCACTGGCGCCGAATTCAGCAGTACGACGATCCCGTCGGGTGGATCCGTCGAGTCGCGATCAATCGTCTGCGCGACGATCACCGTCGGCAGAGTCGCAAGAGTGTTGCGTTGCAGCGCCTGGCCGGCGAACCGCAGGTCGTGTCCGTCGAGCAGCACGGCTTCGATTCCGATCTGCCGACGATCCTCGCCCATCTGCCGAAGCAGCAACGCATTGCCATGGCGCTGTTCTACGTCGACGAGCTGTCGATTGCAGAAGTGGCCGTCGCCCTCAACGTGAGCGAGGGCGCCGTCAAGTCGTATCTACATCAGGGCCGCGCTCGACTTCGCAGCGTGGTAGCAAGCGGGGAGGAGGTGCATTCGGATGAGTGAGTTCCACGATCCCGAGTTGCGCCAGCAATTGGGTCGCCTCAGCGGCCCGTATCCGGATGACAACGTCGCGTTCGCCGCATGGCAGCGGCGAGTTGGCCAGGCCCGACGCCGTCGGACGATGGCATGGACCGCCGGTGCGGCCATGTCGTTGATCATCGGCACGGTGGCATTCGCTGCAGTGCAGAGCCCAGGCCGGCACACGCTCGTGCCGGGCAAGTCGTCCGAGACCAGTTCCGAGTTCACCGTCAGCGTTCCGACAACGGAGGACGACGAGTCGTCGAGCACCGAGTCGAGCGAACCCGAGACCACCGCGCCGACGACGGCTGCCATCGAGACCACGCCGAGCAGCGAAGTCGAAGCCGAGTCATCGCTGCCCGAGACCGAAGGCACCGAGGCCGCCGGCGATCAGCCCGGCACCTCGACGAAGAAGGGCCACAGCGGCTCGGGCACCTCCGTTGCACCCGGCGGATCCCAGGCGGCAACGCAGACCTTCTCGGGCGACGGTGGCAGCATCACCGTCCGTCAAGACGGCGACCGGCTGACGGTCATTGCGGTCAATCCCAACGGCGGGTTCCACGCCAACGCAGACAAGCAGTCGGGTAGCCGCGTCGAGGTCACGTTCAAGTCGGACAACCACCAGACGCAGATCTCCGTGAAGCTGTCGGACGGCGCGATGAAGCCCAATGTGGCCGAGACGGATGACGCCCACCAGGACTCCGCACCCGGTGACACGTCCGGTGGCGGGCACGGCGACGGCGAGAGCAAGGCCGACAGCCAGAGCGACTGACGTCCCCCGACGTCACCGATCAAAACCATCCATCCACGTCGAACGTGTCAGTTGTCGTACGAACGACCAGGAGGTCTTCATGAAGTTCAACCAACGCAATCGAGTGGTTGTCACCGCTGCGTTCTCAGGAGCGCTCG
>JANPOJ010000400.1:0-2354 GCA_031427935.1 Ilumatobacteraceae bacterium
AAGTTAGAGACTGGAAGCTGGAAATCGGCGGAGATCCAGCTTCTAGCTTCCAGTCTCCAGCGGCCACGTACAAGCCGCTCATCGACGGGATGAAGAACGGGATCGTGGTCCTGTACCAGAAGTGCCCGCACCTCGGCTGCCGCGTCCCGCAATGCGTCAGCAGCCAGTGGTTCGAGTGCCCGTGCCACGGCTCGCAGTACAACCGAGTCGGTGAGAAGAAGGGTGGCCCCGCGCCGCGCGGTATGGATCGATTCCACTTCGTCGTCTCCAACACCGGTGATGTCGTCATCGACACCGGCACGGTGTTCCCGGGCCCACCGATCGGTACCAACACCACCGGTCAAGAAGCCGAAGGCCCTCACTGCATCGGTGGCGGAGGTGGCCACGGATGATCGCCTTGGCGACCACGGCAATCGGTTGGATCATCCTCGTCCTGAGCCTGCTCGGATGGGTGTCCTACTACCTCGGCAACCGCAGAGCCGCCGGGCCCGAGCTCGGCTCGGAGATCGAGCTGGCACCCAACCGTCGGCCGTACTACGACGACGAGACCTTGGAAGGGTCCCGGCTGACGCGGGTCAACACGATCGGCGTGCTGTTGCTCGTGACCATGGTCATCGGCCTGCCCCTCTACTGGGTGCTCGAACCCGGTCGGCAGGCAGGCGCGGTCAGTGCCAAAGAGGACACGTTCCGGGGCTGGGGTAGAGGACTGTTCGAGACCACCGCAAACGGCGGCTTCAACTGTGCAGGCTGCCACGGTGGCATGAAGGCCGGCGGCGGGCAGGCGCCCACCGCGGTGACCGATCCGAAGACGGGTGAGGTGCGCGCCGTCAACTGGTATGCCCCGGCGTTGAACACCGTCCTGTACCGCTTCACCGGCGACGAGGTGCGGTTCATCCTCAACTACGGGCGAACGTTCTCGCCGATGTCCGCGTGGGGCACGATCGGCGGCGGCCCGATGAACGCGCAGCAGATCGAGACGATCATCGCCTACATCCGCTTCATCCAGCTCCCGGCGCAGAGCTGCCTCACCGAGCCGGCCTTCCAGCCCGTGTCGGGGCTGACCGACCTGACCCAGTTGAAGCTGTGCGACGCGGGCACGCTGCCCGACGACGAGAAGACCAAGATCGACAAGGCCGCCAAGCAGGCCGCACAGCAGTTGGTCACCGCCGGCAAGTACACCACGGTCGACGCGGCGATGGGTGAGGCGCTGTTCAACCTCGACATCAACAGCGGCGCTTACAGCTGCGCCCGCTGCCACACCGAGGGGTGGAGCTATCAGAGCCCGGGCGTGCCCGGCCAAGGCGCCTTCGGCTGGAACCTGACGGGTGGCTCGACGGCCTCCCACTTCCCGAACGAACAGGACATGATCAACTTCATCAAGAGTGGTTCGGAGCTCGGTCAGAAGTACGGCAAGCAGGGGCAAGGCAGCGGTCGCATGCCTGGCTTCGGCGGGCTGTTGACCGACGAGCAGATCAAGGCCATCGTCGAATACGTTCGGAGCCTGTGATGAGTGCAGTCCTGGCCATTGGCTGGCAGCCCGAGCTGCGCGGCATCCTGATCACGATCATTGCCCTCGTCACGTTCTGTGGCAGCTGCTACTTCTTGCTCAGCACCAACCTCGGTGCGCGACTCGGCTTCCTGGTCGCGTTTGCGGCGCTGGCCGGCTGGATGTTCCTGATGGGCGCGACATGGTGGTCGTACGGCAAGGGCCTGCTCGGTCCCGACGCATCGTGGTCACCGATCAGTGGCCGCACGGTGTTGACCGCAGACACGATCGGCAACTCCGGTGCGCTCGATGCTCCGGTCGTCGTCGATGGCAGTGCCGACCCGACCACGGCCGCGTCGGCGGTCGATGGTCAGTTCGTCAAGGAAGGCTGGAAGAAGCTCGATTCCTCGGTGCCGTCGTACCAGCAGGCCGGCGCCGCCGCCAGCGTGATGATCGAGGAAGCCGGCGCGCTGAACAACGGCGAGTTCCAGGTGGTCAACGTGTTCGACAAGGGCGGCCAGCGTTCGCCGCAACTGTTCGACGGCAAGCTCGACTTCCTGGCCTTCTTCCACAAGCCGCACTACTCCGTGGTCGAGGTTGCTCCACTCGTGAAGCAGCGAGATGAGCCGGGTCGTGCGCCGGCCAAACCCGAGATCGACACGACCCGCGACCATCAGTACATCTACATGATCCGTGATCTCGGCGCGAAGCGAAAGCCGGCCGGGTTCATCACCGTGGGCTCCCTCGCCGTCTTCTTGATGCTGTGCTACCTGTTGCACACCCGCGACCGCAAGGTGCTGGCCAACCGAGCGGCCAAGGCGCTGCCTGCGCAGACGTCGCCACCCCAGACCTCGGCAGTACAGGCGAC
>JANPOJ010000401.1:0-1986 GCA_031427935.1 Ilumatobacteraceae bacterium
GCGCCGGCGGCCACCATCGCAGCCAAGGCCGCTGCACAGTCGTCGACTCGGTAACCGATGTGGTGCAGCCCCTCACCACGCCGTTCGATCGACTTGGCGATCGGTGAATCGGGACGGGTCGCCGCGGTGAGTTGGATGTAGCTGTCGGCCACCTTGATCAACGCCTCCTCGACCCCGTCGCTCTCGACGATCTCGCGGTTATGCACCTCGGCTCCGAACGCCCGGCGATAGAAGTCGATCGCTGCGTCGAGGTCGCGAACAGCGATGGCGATGTGGTCGATCTCGGTCAGCAGCATCGGCCCAGTCAATCAGATTGGTTCAGCGCCGGAAGCGGTGCAACGCGTCGCCGAGCTTGTCGCGCATCTCCGGGTCGGTGACCCCCAGGCCTTCGGTCGGGGCGAGGCACAGCACGCCGATCTTTCCCTCGTGCATGTTGTGATGCACCTGGTACGCGGCCTCGCCGGTCTCTTCCAGGGAAAAGACCTGCGAGAGCACGGGGTGGATCATCCCTTTCGACACCAGCCGGTTGGCCTCCCAAGCCTCCTTGTAGTTGGCGAAGTGACTGCCGATCAGCCGTTTCAGGCGCATCCAGAAGTGACGATTGTCGAACTCGAGCATGAAGCCACTGGTGGCCGCACACGACACCACCGTGCCGCCGCGCTTGGCGACATACATCGACGCCGCGAACGTCGAGCGGCCGGGATGTTCGAAGACGATGTCGGGGTCTTCGCCGACCAGGTCGCGGATGTCTTTGCCGAAGCGCCGCCATTCGCTCTCGTCGTGAGTGTGCTCGTCCTTCCAGAACCGGTAGTCGGCCGCCCGACGATCGATCACCGCCTCCACCCCCATCGACCGCAGGATCGTGGCCTTGTCGGGCGAGGAGACGACGCACACCGGGATGCCTCCGCCGTTGAGCACGTACTGGGCTGCGTAGGAGCCGATGCCCCCAGTGGCACCCCAGATCAACACGACATCGCCCTGCTTCATCGCGGCACCGTTGCGCGACACCAGCATGCGATAGCTGGTCGAGTTGCACAGGGCGTTGACCGCTGCCTCCTCCCACGTCAGGTGAGCGGGCTTGGGCAGGAGCTGGTTGGCCTTCACGACGGCAAGATCTGCCAGTCCCCCGAAGTTGGTCTCATAGCCCCAGATGCGCTGGTTGCTGGCCATCATCGAGTCGTCGTGCGCTGACTGGTCTTGGTCGTCGACGTGGTTGCAATGGACTGTCACGCGGTCCCCGGGTTTCCAGTTGCGCACCGCCGCGCCGACCCGCACGACAACACCTGCAGCATCGCTGCCGACGACCTGGTACGGCTGGTCGTGACGGCTGGCCCATTCACTCTCGCGGGCCAGACGGACCAGCGAACCGAACGTGCTGATCGGCTCGAAGATGCTGCTCCACACGGTGTTGAAGTTGATGCTGCTGGCCATCACCGCGACGTACGCTTCGTCGGGAGCGAGGGCCGGCGTGGGCACGTCACCGATGTGCAGGCTTCGCCGTGGATCCTTGGCGGCGGAGGCCACACCGGCCCACATGGTCTCCTCTGCTTTCAACACATGCGCGGCACGGTACGCCTCGGGCAGCGGCAGCCGACCGAGATCGTCGCCTGTTGCCCCGCTCTCGATGGCCTCGACGATGCGCTTCATGGCCCGATGTTACCGACCGGTAGGTCCGCGTGCCCAACCCGCTCCAAACAGTTACCGAACGAGCTCCATGCGCATCCCGGCATCATCCCAGTTGGGATCCATCGGAAGGCGGCTCATGGCCCTCGCCGCGGAGCGTCTGGCCGTCCACACCAACGCGCAGGCCTGAATGACGTGCAGTTGGCCGCACCCTGTCGGTGGCAGGCGAGTGATGAGGTCTTCGACGCCCGGCAACTTGTCGCGGATCAACTGCATCCGTTCCAGCACGCCGTCTGGATGATGCGGCGACGTCGAGAGCGGCACATAGCCGTTGAGGTTGGTGTAGCTGAGGTCCGGGTGAGC
>JANPOJ010000402.1:0-9025 GCA_031427935.1 Ilumatobacteraceae bacterium
CACAAAGCCCGTCTTGCGCTACTCGCCGAGGAGAAGGCGATAAACGCAGGCCCGCGATGCATTGAGCACCAAGCGTCGCATGTTGCCGATGGTCCGAGTCGACAAGGAGTACCAGTTCTCGGGCAGTGATGGCCCGGCAACGCTGGCCGATCTGTTCGAAGGACGCCGACAACTCATCGTGCAGCACTTCATGTTCGACCCGAGTTGGGACGACGGTTGCCCGAGCTGCACCGCTGCATCCGACGAGCTGTCGCCCGGCCTCCTCGCCCACCTGCACGCTCGAGACACCACGCTCGCGGTCGTGTCACGCGCACCGCTCGACAAGATCGAGCGGTACCGGATCAAGCACGGCTGGACGTTCCCGTGGTACTCGTCGTACGGCAGCGATTTCAACTACGACTTCCACGTCAGCCTCGACTCGTCCGTCGCCCCGGTGGAGTTCAACTTCCGCGGCCCCGACGAGCTCGAAGCGCACAGCTTCGGGTGGATCCTCGAAGGGCCGAGCGAGCAACCCGGCTACAGCACCTTCATCACCGTTGACGATGAGATCTTCCACACGTATTCGACCTTCGGCCGCGGCACCGAATGGCTCGGAGGGTCCTACGCGTTCCTCGACCTCACCGCCTTGGGTCGTCAGGAGGACTGGGAGGAGCCGCAGGGCAGGGCCGACACCGTGCGCGGCGCGGTGCCCGACTTCTCAACCTGAGACGGCATCGACCAGCTCATCGATCATCCGCCGGGTGATCATCTCCGTCACGAACTCGTCGATGCGACCGGTGTTGCGGTCCCGCTCGGCGAGACGCGCCGGATCCAGCCATCGGCTGCAGGAGATCTCGCCGATGTGGGCGATCTGGGCGATCTGGCCGATCTGGGCGATCTGGGCGACGACCATCGAGAAGTTGCCGGGGCGTTCGATGAACCCAGGACCGCCGGCGCGGCGATACGCCCGGTACAGATCGCGGGCTCGGTCAGTCCGACCGCAGCTGTACTCGAACAGCACGAGCCCCAGCTCTTGCGTGGGGTCGGCCAGCCCGCTGTTCTCCCAATCGATGACGCACAACGAGCCTGCAGGCGTGCGCAGGACGTTGTCCGCGAACAGGTCGCGATGGCACGTCTGGAGATCGGCCGATGCTCCAGCAACCCCTCCAGCGCGACCAACTCGTCGCGTCGAGCCGCCAGGCCGGTCGCGGTAGGCGCATCGGCAGCAGCGAGTTGACGCACCAGGTCGTCCCATCGGTCGGCGCCGATCGGGCACGCCGGTCGCACGGACGGCCTCCTGGAACGCGGCGTCGTCGTCGTCGGCTTCGACGACGGATGGTTGCTCGAAGGGCTCCTTCACCGCCCAGTTGCTCCGTGACCTCGTCAATCGCCACACCTGGCCGACCTCGCCCCTGGCAACGGGGCCCGTCAACATCGGATCGTCACCGAGTTGGTAGATCTCGAGATCTCGGCGATCCGCGCAGCATCCTCTCCAACGAGCATCCGGCGACTTCCGCTCAGCTCAGGGTGAACCAGTGCTCGGCCAACAGCTCGATGCTGCGCAGCCTGGCCGACAGGTCGTAGGCGACCGACGTGACCATCACTTCATCGGCACCGGTGCGAGCGACGAGCTCCTCCAACTCCCTGACGACCGTCGAGACCTCACCGACGATGCGGCTGCTCGGCAGTTGGTTGGCCTGTTCGAGATCAGGGTGCACCGCTGCGTCTTGCGGCGAAGGAAGGCGGATGAACTTCCCGGTGCGGCGGCCGAGGGCGGTCAACCGGCCGGGGGCCGAATGCCAGTCGGCGTCTTCCTTGGAGTCCGCGGCCAGCACGTTGGCGGTCACGATCATGTAGGGCTCGTCGAGCACGACCGACGGTTGGAACGAGCGGCGGTACAACTCGGTGGCCTGCATCGTGCCGCCCGTATCGAAGTGATGTGCAAAGGCGAACGGCAACCCCAGGTGGCCGGCCAGTTGGGCGCTGTATCCGCTGGAGCCGAGGAGGAACAACGCCGGCGACGACGTGGCGGCCGGCGTCGCTCGGAACTGTTCCCACAATCCCGTCGTGGTGCGCGGATCGCCGAGCAGGCCCATGAGATCGAGGAAGTCGCGGGGGAAGTCGTCTTCGCCGAGCACACCGGAGGTGCGCCGCAGCACGGCGGCAGTTCGTTGATCGGTACCAGGCGCACGCCCGATCCCGAGATCGATGCGGCCCGGGTGCAATCCCTCGAGCATGGCGAACTGTTCGGCGACCACGAGCGGGGCGTGATTGGGCAGCATCACGCCACCCGAGCCGACGCGGATGGTCGAGGTGACCGCAGCGAGGTGAGCGATCAAGACCGCCGGCGAGGTACACGCCACGCTCGGCATGTTGTGGTGCTCGGCGACCCAGAACCGCGTGTAGCCGAGCTCGTCAGCGCGGCAAGCCAGCGCCGTCGTTGTCCGCAGCGATTCGCCGCTCGACTGGCCGTCGTTGAGCACCGACAGGTCGAGCACCGAGCGTCGCACGGTAGCGAGCGGGCCGGCCGTCACGACACGGCCCCGTCGCCGCTGCAGCCGGACTCCATCGCCGCAACCAGCGCGGCAAGCGTGCTGCGAAGGTTGTCGCGTGCGGCGGGAGACAGCTCGTCGAACAGCCGGCTGATCTCGGCCAATCGAGGGCCGAGTGACTCGTCGGCAGCAGCCTGACCTTCGTCGGTGAGTTCCAGCAACGTGGCCCGTCGGTCGCTCGGATGGGCGACGCGACGCAGCAGGCCTTCGCCTTCCAGTGAGTCGGCGACCGCCGTGAGGTTGCGGGCACTGAGGCCGAGGCCGTCGGCCAAGGTCTTCATCTTGGCCGGGCCCTGGCAATGCAGTGCCTCGAGCACTCGCAGCCGCGGAAAGGTCAGCCCTCCCGTTGGTCGCGCGTCGACCCACTTCAAGAAGGAGTGGGCAAAGCGCGCCGACAGTTCCAACAGTTCACGATGCGGGATGTCGAGCGCGGCGTCGAGATGGCCGGGGATCGCGACATCGGAGTTCATCCCGCCAGAGTACCGCATGCACGAACCTCAGAGATTGTGTTGGCAGTAATAATTACGACTGATATTATTACGTCGTTCTGTTTCTACTCAGGAGGTCCTCCGTCATGCTCGCAACACTCCCCCTCACCACCGGTACGTGGGCGTTCGATCCCAGTCACTCCGGCGTGACCTTCAAGGTTCGCCACCTCGGCCTGACCAACGTGCACGGTCGATTCAACGGCGTCGATGCCTGGCTCACGATCGGTGACGACCTGGCCGGCACCAGCTTCGGCGCCACGATCGACATCGCCTCGATCGACACCAACAACGCAGATCGCGACGCTCATCTCCTGTCGACCGACTTCTTCTCGGCCGATGCCCACCCGACGATGACATTCACATCGACCGCGATCCGCGCGGCCGGCAGCGACGAGTTCGAAGCCGACGGCGACCTGACGATCAATGGCGTGACCAAGCCCGTGACGCTGACGGTCGAGTTCACCGGCGCAGCGGATCACCCCGGCGACGGCAAGCTGCACAGCGGCTTCATCGCCACTGCCAACATCCTGCGCGACGACTTCGGCATCGACTTCAACATGCCGTTGGGCATCGACAAGTTCGCGCTCGGCAAGAAGATCGACGTCGAGATCGACGTGCAGTTCACAGCGCCCCAGGCCTGACAGCGGCGGCGGAGCGGCGACGCGACGACGCGGCGACGACGTAGGGCTACGGCTTCTTCTTCGGCGGCGTCTTGTCGTCGCGGTCGCCAGGAAGGTTCTCGGGTTGATCGATGAACTCGGCAAGCGCCTTGTCGTCGTCGGGTTCCGCTGGGGCGTCGTCGCCTCGCTGTCTGGTCATGTCACCAGCGATACCCGCCGGGTTGGCAGCGCAAACCGCACCACCGGTGGTTTGTCCGAACTCGGGATGGGGTAAGAACGGGCATGACGCAAGTGCTGATCGCGGTCGACGACTCGGAATCATCCATCAAGACAGCTCGCATCGCCTACGCATTGTTCGGCGACAGCGCGACCTACACGGTCGTCAACGTCGCCGACCAATCACCGATGATGTGGGGCGGCGATGCCTTGGTCTGGGGAATCGGCTATCCCATCGTGATGGCACCATCGGGAACCGTCGCAGTCGCTCGGGACCCCAGCACGCCGACCACCGGCACCGAAGCAGTCGAGGCCGACCATGCGCCGATCGATGCCGCCATCCAGGTCGCCCGCGATGTCGCCACCGAGGCGCATCTCCCGAACCCACAGGTCGTCGGTGAAGTCGGCGATCCGGCAACGGCCATCATCAACGCCGCGCACCACCACGAAGCCGACGTCATCGTGATCGGCTCGCACGAGCGGAGCTGGTTCAGCAAGCTGTTGGTCCCGTCGGTCGCCGGCGCAGTCATGCGCGAGGCCGACATCCCTGTCCTCATCGCCCGCTGAGTTCGCCAGCTTGGTGAGATGCGTTTGACGGCTCCGGCCCCGCGTGGGGCGGCAGTCACCAGACGCCATGACCAATAGGCAGCGCTGGGCGCAGAATGGGCCGGTGCGGCCCATTCCGGTGCCAGCGGTGATCAAAGCCGGCCGCGACCGAACTGCCTGGCAATCGGTGCCAGGAAGCGACTTCTCTGCGAGCGCAGAGACGTGCCCACGTACTCACCTTGCTGCCGAACTCATCGCCCGCTGACGGCGGACCGGGTGTGCCGAAACTCACGTGTGAGTGAGTTCTCACTCATGTAGCGTGCACGGCATGCCCAGCCCGGAACCTGATCAACTCGAGGCGCCGAGGAAGTGCCGCGCCGCGCCACTCCCGCCGTCGGAGCGCCGCGCGGCGATCGTGGCCGCGACGCTGCCGCTGCTGCTGGCCCACGGCTCGGCCATCACGACTCGACAGATCGCCGAGGCCGCCGGAATCGCCGAGGGCACGATCTTCCGAGCTTTCCCCGACATCGACTCATTGCTGCAGGCGACAGTCGATGCCGCCTACGACCCGGCCCAGGTCGCCAAGGAACTGGAAGCGATCGGCAGCTCTGGCTCGCTCGAACGCCGCCTTGTGCAGGCGGTGCGGATCCTCCAGGCCCGCCTCACCAGCATGTGGCAGCTGATGTCGATCACCGGCGTGCCGAAGCCCGCGACACGCGCCAACACCGTCGACCGCCCCGATGTCGCTGCCCTGATCGCCATCTTCGAGCCAGATCGGCACCGATTGCGGCGCAGCCCCTCCGCTGCCGCGCAGTTGCTGCGGGGCCTCACATTGGCGGGCACCCATCCAGCCCTGACCGCCGACGGCGCGCCGATGACGCCCGAGGAGATCGTGTCGCTGCTGCTCGACGGCATGCGCAACCGCAGACGTCAGGCGGTGTCGGGCTGATGCTGATCCGATTGCTGCGCACCTATCTGCGCAACTACAAGCCGCAGCTCGTCGCTGTGGTGGTGCTGCAGTCGGCGCAGACCATTGCCGCGCTCTACCTGCCAAGCCTGAACGCCGACATCATCGACAGGGGTGTCGCCCGCGGCGACACCGGCTACATCTGGTCCACCGGCGGAACGATGCTGCTCATCACGCTGCTGCAGATCGTCTGCGCGGCGACCGCCGTCTACTTCGGCGCCAAGGCAGCGATGGGATTCGGGCGTGATGTGCGAAGCGGCATCTTCCACCAGGTGTCGGACTTCTCGGCCAGGGAGATGGGGCAGTTCGGGGCACCATCGCTGATCACCCGGATCACCAACGATGTGCAGCAGGTGCAGATGTTGGTACTGATGACCTGCACCCTGCTGGTAGCGGCACCGATCACCGCGGTCGGCGGCGTGGTGATGGCCATCCGCGAAGACGGCGGCCTGTCGTGGATCCTCACCGTCAGCATCCCGGTGCTGGTGATCTGCATTCTCAGTGTGGTGTCGCGCATGGTCCCGCAGTTCCGCAAGATGCAGGAACGCATCGACACCGTCAACCGCGTGCTGCGCGAGCAGATCACCGGCATCCGCGTGGTCCGTGCCTTCGTGCGCGAACCCGCAGAGGCCAAGCGGTTCGGCGATGTCAATGCCGACCTCACCGACACCGCCCTGCGTGCCGGGCGGCTGCAGGCCTTCTTCTTCCCCATCGTGATCCTGGTCCTCAACTCGTCGAGCGTCGCCGTGCTGTGGTTCGGCTCCGGCCGGATCGACACGGGCCAGATGCAGATCGGCGCGCTCATCGCCTTCCTCAGCTACCTGGCCCAGATCATCATGGCGGTGATGATGGCCACGTTCATGGTCATCCTCGTGCCGCGCGCCGCCGTGTGCGCCGAGCGAATCGTCGAGGTGCTCGACACCCCTTCGTCGGTCGTGCGCGCCGAGGTGCCGGTCACCGAGGTGCACACGGCCGGCCGGCTCGAACTGCGCAACGTCGGCTTCCACTACCCGGGCGCCGAGGCCCCGGTGCTGACCGACGTGTCGATGGTCGCCGAGCCAGGGCAGGTCACGGCCATCATCGGCAGCACGGGGTCGGGCAAGACCACGCTGCTCAGCCTGATCCCCCGCCTGTTCGACGCAACATCGGGCGCTGTTTTGGTCGACGGTGTCGATGTTCGTGATCTCGACCCACACACTCTGTGGGGTCGGATCGGGCTCGTCCCGCAGAAGCCATACCTGTTCTCCGGCACGGTGGCCAGCAACCTGCGGTTCGCCGATCCTCTGGCGACCGACCAGCAACTGTGGGCGGCACTCGAGATCGCCCAGGCCACCGACTTCGTCCGAGCCATGCCGGGCGGCCTAGAGGCAATCATCGCCCAGGGCGGCTCGAACGTGTCGGGCGGGCAGCGCCAACGACTGGCCATCGCCCGGGCACTGGTGCGGCAGCCGGAGATCTACCTGTTCGACGATTCGTTCTCGGCGCTCGACCTGGCCACCGACGCTCGGTTGCGCGCCGCCCTGGCTCCACACACCGCGGAGGCAACCGTCATCATCGTCGCCCAGCGAGTGTCGACGATCATCCACGCCGATCAGATCCTGGTCCTCGAAGATGGCGAGTCCGTCGGCCTCGGCACGCATGCGGAGCTGCTGGAGACGTGCGAGACGTATCGCGAGATCGTCGAGTCGCAGATGACCGCTGAGGAGGCGGCGTGAGCACCGACGCCAGCGATCTGCGAACGGCCGAACCACCCGACGACGAACCGGTCGTTCGCCCACCCGAGGCACGACCCGCAGCGTCGCCCGGCCCGATGCGCGCGATCGGCATGCCCGCCGAGAAGTCGAAGGACTTCGGTGGCTCCACCAAGCGACTGCTGGCGCGCATGCGCGTGGAGCGCGCCCGCGCCATTGCCGTGCTCTGCTTCGCGCTGGTCAGCGTGACACTGACGGTGCTGGGACCGAAGATCCTCGGCCACGGGACCGACCTCATCTTCAACGCGATTCGCCGACGCCAGCGCATCGACTTCCCTGCGCTGCGCGACGTGCTGGTCACGGTGCTGACCCTCTATGTCTGCGCGGCCGGGCTGTCGTACCTGCAGTCGTACACGTTGGCCGGCGTCGTGCAGCGAACGGTGTATCGCCTGCGCTCCGACGTCGAAGACAAGCTCAGCCGCCTGCCTCTCAGCTACGTCGACGCCCAGGCCCGCGGCGATCTGCTCAGCAGGGTGACGAACGACATCGACAACATCTCGCAGAGCCTGCAGCAGACACTCAGCCAGCTGCTCACATCGGTGCTGTCGCTGATCGGGGTGCTGACGATGATGTTCGTGATCTCGCCCGCGCTCGCGCTGGTGGCAGCCATCACCATCCCGACGTCGCTGGGGATCATCCGGTTCGTCACGTCACATTCGAAGAAGCGATTCGTCGCCCAATGGCGCCACACCGGCACCTTGAACGCGCAGATCGAAGAAGCGTTCACGGGACACGCGCTCGTCAAGGTGTTCGGCCAGCAACACGACGTCGAGGAACGGTTCGAAAAGAAGAACGAGGAGCTGTACACGGCCAGCTTCGGCGCCCAGTTCATCTCCGGGATCATCCAGCCGGCGATGATGTTCCTCGGCAACCTCAACTACGTGGCCATCGCGGTCATCGGCGGACTGCGCGTGTCGTCGGGAAGCCTCAGCCTCGGCGACGTGCAGGCGTTCATCCAGTACTCGCGCCAGTTCACGCAGCCGATGACGCAACTGGCGTCGATGGCCAACGTGCTGCAATCCGGCGTGGCCTCGGCCGAGCGGGTGTTCGAACTGCTCGACGCCGACGAGCAGAGCGAGGACCCGGAAGCACCGGTCGTCGAGCTCGACCCGCGCGGCAGGGTCGAGTTCGAGCACGTCGCGTTCTCGTACGACCCGCAGAATCCGTTGATCACCGACCTGTCGTTCGTCGCCGAGCCCGGCCAGACGATCGCCATCGTCGGGCCGACCGGCGCCGGCAAGACGACCCTTGTCAACTTGATCATGCGCTTCTACGAACTCGATGGCGGGCGCATCACACTTGACGGCCACGACATCGCCGAGATGACTCGCCACGATCTGCGAGCCAACGTCGGCATGGTGCTGCAGGACACCTGGCTGTTCAGCGGGACGATCCGCGACAACATCACCTATGGCAACCTCGACAGCAACGAGGAGCAGTTCCACGACGCCGTCCGCGCCACATACGTCGACCGCTTCGTGCACTCGCTGCCCGACGGTTACGACACGTTGATCGACGACGAGGGCGGCACGGTGAGTGCCGGTGAGAAGCAACTGCTGACCATCGCCCGGGCGTTCCTGGCGGACCCGGCCATCTTGATCCTCGACGAAGCCACCAGCTCGGTCGACACACGTACCGAGGTGCTGATCCAGAAGGCGATGGCCGCACTGCGCTCGCAGCGCACCAGCTTCGTGATCGCCCACCGGTTGTCGACCATTCGCGATGCCGACCTCATCTTGGTGATGAACTCGGGCAGCATCGTCGAGCAGGGCACCCACGAGGAGCTGCTGCGCCGGCACGGCGCCTACTTCGACCTCTACAACGCTCAGTTCTCCGCCCCCGCCACCGAGGTGCCGTAAACCCCGTCGCAACATGGTCGGGCGCGATACCGGTACTGGCACTACTC
>JANPOJ010000403.1:0-2615 GCA_031427935.1 Ilumatobacteraceae bacterium
TCAATCGTCACGCCTGCCGTCACCTCGACAGCGCCAACGACCACGACAGTGCCACCGACGACCGTGCCACCGACCACCGTGCCACCGACGACCGTGCCACCCAGCACCACCACGGTGGTCGCCGCGCCCGATGCGGCGGCCGGCACCGGGCAACTTCGAGCCATCGATGTATTTGCATTCGTCAGGGTTGAGAACGAACACGCTGGTGGATACGTGCGCGACCTGTTCGACTACCCCGCCGATCTCGATGGCGACGGATGCGACACCCGCTCCGAGGTGTTGCAGGTCGATTCGATCACACCCGCCCAAGTAGACATCTTCGGCTGCACCGTCGTGCAGGGCGACTGGATATCGCCATACGACGGTCTGGTGTCATCGAACCCTGGCGAGTTCGAGATCGACCATGTCGTACCTCTCAAGGAGGCGTGGGATTCCGGGGCGTGGGCCTGGAATGGGTTGGCGCTCGTGGCCTATGCCAACGATCTCAGCGATCAACGCGGCTTGCGTACCGTCAGCGTGACGACCAACCGTTCCAAGGGTGACAGGGACCCGTCGAACTGGCTGCCACCCAGCGCCGCCGCAGTCTGCCCGTACATCGCTGACTGGGTGGAGATCAAGGCGCGTTGGGGTCTCTCGATGGATCAGAGCGAATACGGCAGGATCCGCAACCTACTCAACGGTCCCTGCACGGGACTGCTGATGGCGCCGCTCGAGCCACTTCCGCTGTCGACCGCATCTACCCCATCAGCCCCGCCCGCAGCACCGTCTGATCAACCGGACACAGCCGTGTACTACGAGAACTGCACGGCGGCTCGAGCCGCTGGTGCAGCGCCCCTCCACATCGGCGAACCGGGATATCGGAAGGCGCTCGATCGCGACAACGACGGCATCGCCTGCGAATGAGCTCCGCTTCCCAGCTCCGCACCCTCAGCGGGGTCGCCCAACCGTTTAGTGACATGGACGTCATTCAACGTGCAGCGTCCAGTGTGCACGAGGATCCTTCGGACTATGCCCCACCCACTGGACGATGCCTGCGGTCTGGAGCGCCTTGAGCTGCCGGATGACTAGGGGACGCGACCGGCCAGTTGCCTCCGTGAGATCGCCGGTACTGAGCCGGCCACCTTCCCGGATGAGCCGAACGAGGTCACGAGCGCCAGCTGGGAGACGTCCTTCGAGTTCTCGATCGACCGGAGTCGACGAGAGGGTGAGGCGCACGCTTCCAGATGTTTGGAAGTACTCAGGGTCAGCGAGACTCGCCAGACGCATCTCCTCGAACATGCGTCGGATTCCTTCGCCAAGTTCTTGACCGAAGGCGAGGTCCGCGCATACCCGAGCAATCCGTGGGTTCCGAGCGAAGCGTGTCACGTGGAGCGGATCTGCAGTGTCAGCGATGCCCGGGAATCGCCCGGGACTCTCAACTTCGACCCGGTCATCGAAGATCTCGAATCGGATGTGGTCGCCGCTGAGGCTGTAGGAACGGTGAAGAACGGCATTCACCAGGGCCTCCAGCCAGGCATCCTGCGGGATCAGGCCCACCTTCTCGAAGCGTCCATCTCTGCCGAGTGCGCTGCGAGTTGGGAGTTGCCCGAAGATGTCCTTCCGGGCAACGCGGAGCTGTAGGGGGATAGGACCGTCGATGCGCTGATCGTGAAGCAGCTGCTGTCGGGCTCCGGTCCCACGTTCGGTCCCTCGATAGCGCAGGACACGAACGCTCGCCTCCGGAAACCATCGCTGGGGTTCAAAGGCAAAGAGCAGCACCGCAGCAATCGTCGGTTCGTTGTTTCTCGTGAGCAGGCCCCGGGCGGCGAGAAGACGCTGCGGATCAGGGTGCTGAAGGGCGTCTGCATAGGCGCCGAGCACCTCCGGGTCGAGGTCTGAGTACACGGCCCCGGGCACCACCGTGCTCTCGTAGGTCGACTGCCCCTTGTCATACATGAGTTCTTGACGTTGCGTGAAGCTGAGACGTCGTTTCTCATCGCCAACGCGGAGGTACACCTCATCTCGACGATTGGCGTGAACCTGCTGGCTGGTCTCGATGTCGAGGACCAGCAAGTGATCGTGATCACCGGCGTCGTTGACACAATCGACCAACCGAGTCCGGCACGGAACTGCGGGCATTGTGAAATCGAGCGCTGCTTGCTGCCATTCTGCGAGCCGGCCACCTCGGGCGCGCCTGATGCCTTCAACGGTGCCGTCCCTCAGCCCGACGACGACGACACCGCCTTCGGCGTTTGCGAACGCCACGAGAGAGTCTGCCAAGTCCTTCCCGGAGATTCGCCCACTCTTGCGGTCAAACCACTGGTCCTCGCGAAGCTGCAAGAGCGCAGCGCCCCGCTCAGACGCGGGTCGTGCGAGGGCTTGCTCAGCTGCGACGGTGGACATGCTTCTACTCTAAACGATTTAGAGTAGAAGAGAGTAGAAAGGCCGAAGCGTCTACGTCTGGTTCCCATCAACGATTCCCGGCTTCGCACCTTCTGTGGAATTGGCGGTCAGCGATACAGCGAACTGTTTCGCTGCATTCATGAGGACGTCACTACGCACGGCGATCTCGCTGCCTTGCGGCTTACCGCTTCGGGACTCCCTGGGGAGTGTGGGTGCGCGAGAAGAGGGCGTCG
>JANPOJ010000404.1:0-6200 GCA_031427935.1 Ilumatobacteraceae bacterium
CGGCGCGCACGTTGACCCTGAAGATCCGCTTTGCCGGCTTCGAGACCATCACCCGATCCATCACGGTGGCAGGTGGCGTCTCCACGGCACACGGGATCGTCGCTGCGGTCGAGCCGCTGCTGCAGGCGATCGACGCGTCACCCGGGGTGCGCCTGCTGGGGGTGAGCGCCAGCAATTTCGCCTCGGGCTCGCAGCAGTTGAGCCTCGATGACCTGCTCGACGACCGCCTTGACGACGAGCACCAGTGGCTGCTCGCCGAGGAGACCGTCGACGCGATTCGGCGACGATTCGGTACCACTGCGATCGGTCCTGCGAGTGCGGTGAGTGACCGAGGGCTGCGGGTGGTGCGTCGAGGCGGGCAGCAATGGGGCCCCGACGAGTCACCGGGTGTTTAAATCGTTGAGGTCCTGCGTTGTCTCCGGCGCGGAATCGTGGAAAGATGTTGTCAGGCAATCGGTCAGGAGTTCGCCATGCCGCTCTCAGAGGATGAACAACGCATTCTGCGACAGATCGAAGAGCAGCTCCAGCGCGACCCGAGTTTCGGTCGCGACATCAAGCCGCGCCACGTGGGTTCCCGCCGGGCAGTGATCGTCAGCTCGGTCTCGACCGTGCTGTGTTTGGTGGCGACTGTCGTGCTCCTCGCCGTCAGCCCGTACCTCGCCTTCGTCGCCTTCGTCGGTGCCGTTGCCGCATTGGTGATCGCCGAGCGTCACGTTGCCGCGATCGGCGAGGCGGGCCTCAACCATCTCAGCGACACCGTGCGCAGTCGACTGGGCGGTTCGGCCGGCAGTCGAGGCGATTGACCGCCGGCATCACCTAGCCGGTGATGCGCCCCCACGCCGATCGGGGATCGAGATGATCGAGGAGTCGCGTGGCCAGGCTCATCCTGGCGCGGCAGGCGGCATCGACTTCACCGCGGAGTAGCTCGCTGCGGGTGGCCGCGCTGTCATCGACACCACGTGGTGAGTACACAGCGCGCGTCACCAGCCGGGCGATCTCGACCGTTTCCGATCGTCCGACGTCGACCGAGCGGGCGTATTCCATCGGGGTCGCGCCGGCCACACGAGGGGCGCCGGCCATGGTCAGCGACCGGACCGTTGCTGCCCACGCCGACGTCACCCGATCGATGGGGTCCCTGGCCCGATGTCGCGACCACCGGTTGAGCACTCGTGGCATGGCGACGACCCAGGCGACGATCGCCAACAGGAGTGCAGCAATGATCCACCCGCCCGACGAGCTGCCGTCCGACGACGAGGAGACCGCCGCGTTGCGTGGAGTCGTCGGACCCGTCGGACCCTCGTTCGCAGGCCGATCTCGGGCGATGGACGGCGGTGTGAACGACGGGGTGGGCACGTTGTCGGAGGTGTTGCCGCCCGGTGTGCCATTGCCCTCCTGTTGCGCCGCGGGTACCCCGGTGTGCGCCTCGGCGCTGGGGGAGCCGCGACCAGGTGTCGGATCGAACACCTGCCACCCATAGCCGTCGAACCACACTTCGTCCCAGGCATGGGCGTGGCGCCCGGCGACGTGATACAGGCCATCGGCGCGCAGCTGGCCCTGCGTGAAGCCGACCATCACCCGTGCCGGCAGGCCGATGGCGCGGGCCATGGTCGCGAATGTCGCCGAGAACTGCTCGCAGTAGCCCTTCTTGATGCTCAAGAAGTTCAGCATCGCGTCGTCGTTGTGACCGCGCTGAACCGTGGTCGAGTACTTGAACTGAGTGCGGAACCACGTCTGCAACGCAAGCGCTTTGTCGAACAGGGTGGTGGCCTGGGCGGTCACTGCTTGCGCGACGTCGAAGATCTCCTGCGGAACGCCGGGTGGCAGGTCGTAGTAGATCGAGTTCGGTGCCCGGTCGACGGAGGTGCCTCGCAGCTCGGTGTCTGTCGCCTGGCCGCCAGCTGAGGTGACCTGGTACTGGTAGCCCGGCTGGAGGCCGCCGTCGACGAACAGTGCGCCGGCCTCGTCGGCGTAGAGCAACGTGCGGCCGCTCCACGACGCGGAGCTGGCCGTGCGCTGAGCCGGAGCCAACTGCCCACCGAGCTTCTTGACGGTGATCTGTTGCAGAACCAGCTCGGCGTTCGGCGTAGGAGCACTGAGTGTTCCATCAGCGACGCGTGCGTCCTCGGCAAGTGGTGTCCAGCGCGTGCCGTCGAACCGGGCGAGCGCGGTGAGCGCTAGGTAGTCCGGGCGCTCGGTGGCCACGGTGAACAGCTCGACATTGCCGCGGTTGACCAATCTCGAGCGAATGTCGACCAGCGGGCTGACGATCTCGGTCACATCGCCATCGCGGTTGCGGGTGTCGAGCAACGCCTTGTCGCCCGCGCCCGGAAGCTGAGGGGCCACGGCAACGGCACCGGTGGTGGCGAACAGCGCGCATGCGACTGCGGCCGGCAATGCCGACCACAGCGACTGGCGGCGCTTGCCCATCCACGCCGAGTCGTCGCGGGAGTGGGCCATGCGCAGCGCGGCGACGGTGAGGATCGCAGCGCCGACCCACAATGCCGCGACGAGCACCCGGTTGCGGTCGACGCCCAGTGCGGAGGTGAAGATGAAGACGACCCCGGCGGGCACGACGGCCTCGGCTCGACCGAACGCGCGGAACGCGAATGAGTCGGCCAGCCATGCACACAGCGCCAGGGCAGTCGTCGCGGCGATCGCGAAGCTTCCTTCGCTCGGTACTGGAGACACCGCCGTCGGGAACTGCCGCCACACCAACCGCATGCTGATGCGGAACTGCTCGACGGTGTCGCCGGTCGGCAGGCCAAACCGAGTCGAGTCGCGGAAGTAGATCAGCCCGATCAGGACTGCCAACGCGACGAGCCCGGTCGGCAGCGCCAACCATGCAGTCACCTTCAGGATTCGAAGCAGGCACATCACCGCGTGCACGCCGATGCACACGACGAGCATCGGGCGCAGATACGCCCAGTCCGGGAAGACCCGGCACATGCTGATGGCGGTGACGATGGTCAGCAGCGTGAGCGCAACGGTTGCGGGTGCGTGGGCCTCTGACAGTTGGGTGTCGCTGGTGGTGCGACTCCGTGTGGCGACGGCGGCGGTCACGCCATCACCGCCTGACTCGAGCCGACGATGAGCTGCGACCAGGAGGCGACCAACGCCTCCGTCGTGGTGGCATCGACGACGAAGCGACTGCTGGCGATGAACTCCGTGGCGCAGACGACGACCAACGTCTCGTCCTGTGTCGTCGCTGATCGAAGCTGCCCCGCCGCGGTGCTCGAGGCCGAGCCGGTCACGATCACGAGCAGACCCATGCCTTCCGACATCCCGCTGTTCATCGAGACCGTCTCCGGTGTGTCGTTGACCGGCTCGATGGTCGCCAACCAGCGCAGCGTGTTGGCGGCCACATCGGGCCCGCGGAGGTCGACGCCATGGGTGACGAATCGTGTGGCGACGCCGGTGTGTGCCGAACTGGCGGTCACGCTGGCGGCGGCGATCACAGCCTGCTCGAACGAGTTGCCGACGTACTCCGATGCCGACATGTCGAGCACGACCGTGCACCGCCTGATGCCTTCGAGCGCGGTCTCGCGCACGATCAGCGAGGTGGCTCGCGCCGAGGCCTTCCAGTTGATCCGACGGATGTCATCGCCGCGTTGGTACTCACGCAACGAGTGGAACTCGGTGCCGGTCTGGCCCCACGACTTCATCCTCAGGTGCTGGCCGAGGCGCCCGCTGGAGCCGACCGAAGGAAACGGCAGGCCAACGGTGTGCGGAACGATCAGCACCTCTTCGGTGCCGGCCAGCGTGGTGGTTCGCTGCGTCAAGCCCAACACATCGCGGCGTAGCGCACGCAGTGGCCCGGTGCGGATCAGTCCGCGACGAGCCGTCGGCACGCGATAGGCGGCGCTCGCTGCCTGCCCGGGCGCGAGCTTGGCGAGTTGCATGGGTGCCCCACCGTTGTTGCCCACCGGCTCCCACAACTGCAGGTATGGCGATGCCTGGCGACCGAGGTTGGCGAGTTGGATGTCGACGCGTGCCGGCTCGCCAACCGACACCATCGACGGGCTGACGATGCGCTTGACGCTGAGCGGCGGCAGCCGTCGCTGCACCGAGATCACCGCGACGAGCACCGCGATCACGACGCCGACACCGACGACGTACAACTCGATCAGACCGAAGACGCGCCCGATTGCGAAGGAAGCAGCAGCGGCGACAATCGCTGTCCAGCCGTGCCGGGTGATCATCTAGCGACCGGCAGGTACGGGAACGGCGGCGACGATCTCGCGGATGACCGTGATGCCCGTGACACCCCGAGACATCGCGTCCGGCCGCAGCATCACGCGGTGCGACAGCACCGGCTCGGCAACAGCTTTGACGTCGTCGGGCGTCGCGTACTCGCGACCCTGACTGGCCGCACGCGCTCGCGTCGCTCGCGACAGCTGCAACGTTGCCCGCGGTGAGAGGCCGAGAAGCAGTGCCGGGTGTCGCCGGCTGGCCTCGGCGAGATCGACCATGTAGCCCTGCAACGTGAGCGCTAGGTGCACGGTACGAACCGCTTCGATCAACGCCATCACTTCTTCGGTCGTGACGACCGCTTGCAGATCGTTCATCGCCGTGTTGCTGCCGTGGGTCTGCACGATGCCCAGTTCGGCCTGACGATCCGGGTAGCCGAGCGACAGTCGCATCAGGAAGCGGTCGAGTTGGCTCTCGGGCAGGCGATACGTGCCCTCCTGCTCGACCGGGTTCTGGGTGGCGATGACCATGAAGGGCTCGGGCAGCATGTGGCTGGCGCCATCCGCGCTGACCTGTCGTTCCTCCATCGCCTCGAGCAGTGCTGACTGCGTCTTCGGTGACGCCCTGTTGATCTCGTCGGCCAGCACGATGTTGGCGAACAGCGGCCAGCGTTGAAAGACGAACGACTCGCTCGAGCGTTGGAAGATGCTGACTCCTACCAGATCGGCGGGTAGGAGGTCGGGGGTGAATTGCACGCGCTTCCAGGTGCAATGCACCGACGCTGCCATCGCCTTGGCGAGGCTCGTCTTGCCCACGCCCGGCACGTCCTCGATGAGGAGATGGCCTTCAGCGAGCAGACACGAGACTGCGAGATCGATCGCATCCTTCTTGCCTTGCACGACCCGAGCGATGTTGCTCGTGATGGCATCGAAAAGCGATGCGAAGGTTCGAGTTGTCTCTGTCTGGATCGCCGTCACGGGTGGAAGGGTAGACGGCGCACAGCGGAATGCAATGGCGGGACGCTACGGTCTGGCCGCGTGACTCGTTGCTACCTTGCCATCGATGTCGGTGGCACCAAGCTGGCTGCAGGCGTCGTCGACGAATCTGGACAGATTCTGGTGCGCGATCGCCTGCTCACGCCACCACGCGACGTGTGGCCGACCCTGTCTCGGCTGATCCTCCGCGTGGTAGCAGCGGCACCCACAGAGTTGGTGGGTTGCGGCGTGGGATGTGGCGGACCGATCGACCCGGCGACTCGGACGGTGTCACCGCTGTACGTCCCGAGCTGGGTTCACTTTCCGCTGGCCGCCGAGTTGGAGGAACTGCTGCAGCTTCCGGTGGCCGTCGACACCGACGCCAGGGCCCTGGCACTGGCGGAGGCATGGTGCGGCGGAGCCGTGGGCGTCAGCGACTTCATCGGCGTGGTGATGGGAACAGGCATTGGTGGGGGAGTTGTCAGTGGTGGTCAGTTGTTGCAGGGGCGCGTCGGCAACGCCGGCTACATCGGCCATGTGGTGGTCGAGCCCGACGGCAAGCCGTGCATCTGCGGTGGCAAGGGCTGTCTGGAGGCGTACTGCGGTGGTCGGGCGATCGAGGCGGAGACGGGACGACCGCCACAGCGAGCCCCGGGTGCCGTCGTCGAACGCACCGGCGTGATGGTCGGCCGGGCGCTGGCGTCGGTCGGCGCACTGTGTGATCTGAAACTGGCGATCGTCGGAGGTTCGGTGGCCCTCGGGTTCGGCGATCCGTTCTTTCGCGCCGCGCAAGACGAGCTCGACAAGCGGGCGCGGTTGCCGTTCACCAGCGGCTTTCAGGTGATGCCCGCTGTGTTGGGCCAGCGGGCCCCATTGATCGGCGCTGCTGCGTTGGCCAGACAGCCCAACGCCTGAGCTGAGTCCCTGCGAGCATTGCTCGGATCAAGAGCACGGCCCTACCGGCGGGTAACCTACGTCCATGCGCCCCACCTACTCCGCCGATGCCGAGGCCTATCGCGAGAAGGTCCAAGCCTTCCT
>JANPOJ010000405.1:0-5612 GCA_031427935.1 Ilumatobacteraceae bacterium
CGGGTGCCGCCGAGGCTTGGTGACGACGCCTCAATCTGGAAGCGCCTCCTCCGGCATCAACTCGCTTCGTGATGAGTTTGGTGACGTCGACGATCCGCTCGCGCAGGTTGATACGTGCTTTCACGTGATCACTCACTCTTACTTGTGAGGGCGGTCGCGCCGCCGCGCCGTTGATGCTCACGTGTCCGCCACGACCGGCCGCGATGGCCTGATGGGACACGGGTGATCGTTCGTCGCGAGCACTTGCATCCCGGCGCGCAACGGTCCCAGTTCCCGTCACTGCAATACCGGTACTGGGGTCACTACATCGACGCCGACGGCGACCCGGTCGAGTTGGATTCCGGACGGGCCATCGTGAGGATCATCGACGGTTGGCCCACCGCCGGCGACCTCCTCACCGCACACCACCGCATCAACGCGATCATCGGACCGCACGATCAACCGGTGCTGCCCGCAGCCGACACCCGGGTGACCCCACGCGCCCAACGACAAGGGCTTAAGCTAGCGCCGGGTTCGTCAACGACTTGCAGACACGACCCTTGGCTAACTCAACTTGCATGGCCGCCATTCCTACGCGCGACGACGAGTTCGACCGCCAGCAATATGCGCGCAGCACAACGCATGCTGTCACCCGGTTCCGGTCTTGATCCGTCTGTCAGGACATGACAAACATCGATCCTGAAGGCGGCCGCCGGGCGCGCCGCTTGACGCGTATCGTTCGCGACTGGTGGCCCGTACCAGCCTTGGTCGCCGGAGCGTTGCTCCTACAACAGGTGCTGCTGAGTTCGCGTTACGACGTCGGCGGCCATGCCGCCGAGCACCTCGTCGGTGCTTCCGCACCGTTCATGGCTGCAGCGGTGCTGTCCATCATGTTCTGGGCGACACCTCGGACCCGCCGCCAGGCCGACGTTCTCGTGGCTGCCGGGGTGTGGTTCGCAACGACGCTGTTCGTGATGATTGGCAACCTGCGCGTGGTCGACGACCTCGTCTCCGCAGGGTACTCCCGCACGCCGACGGATTTCGTTCCCGACGTGGCCGATCACTCCCTCGCAAACTCCTCGGTCTGGTACGCAACGGCGGCCGCGCTGCTGTTGGTCGCTGTGTTCCGTCGGCGTCGGCACATCGGCAACCGTGCGACGATCGGCGCAGTCGTCGCCACCGTGATCATCCCTCCGTGGATCATCCCGGGCGCCGGCGTGATCGTGTTGGCTATCGTTCGCGTCGTGCACCGAGGGTGGCAACGCCGGGTTGGCGAAGTCGCAGGTGCGGGGCACGTCGGCACGGTTGAAGTAGCGCGGTCGGTTGTGTGACCGGTTCCGACCGCTCGGTGTCCGACGAGGCGACAGGTCTAGCGAAGAGAACTACCGGCACGAGTGGACCGTCCCGATCGCTGATGACCTCCATGACCAGGAACTCCACGACCAAGGATCGAGCATACGGCGTGAAAGCCGGCGCGCCGGAATGAACAGCAGCGCTGCGCGCGTCGCGCTCGAAGAGATCTGCTTACCACCGGGGCACAGTGAGCAGCTCAGCCAACCGAACTCGGCGTGCGACTCGACCTTGTCGTCCGTGTTCAACGATGAAGGCCGAAGCGCGCCGATCAACAGTGGGCGTGACCCAGTCGCCTGACTGCCGGTTGGGGTCTGCCAGAAATTTTCGTCGTGGTCGGGAACGAACTCGTGTACAACGACAGAGGCGGAGGACCGTTCGGTCCACCGCCTCTGAGATTGTCGGAGTGGGACCGCTGGTTGTCCCATCGAGCGATCCGGGGGTCTGCGTCTCATCAATGCGTAACGCGAACTCCGGGCTGCGGGCCGGGTGATTGCGGCCTCACCGTCATTGGAAGTTAGCGCGCTCAACCCCCAACGGCGGTGCCGGCTGCGCTGACGACGCACCATTGGGAACTGGGCTTTTCACCGGTGACGTCGCCGGGCTTGACGTCGGCGGCGTGTCGGTAGAGCGGCCAGCCGGCGTAGGTGACCTGTTTCGTTCCGTCTGCACGGGTGATGGTGCTCAGCTTTGATGCGTCTACCCCGGGCCCGCTCTTGGCGGTTCCGCTCGTCTCCTCGGGTGGCCAGGCCGTTGCACAAGTGGTCTGGCAAGCACTGGCCTTGCCAACCGCGTCCTTCTTGTACAGGTACAAAGTGCGACCCTGAGCGTCGACCAACACCTTGCCCAGCGACGTCGTACCAAGATCGACAGCCGCTGTCGGCTTGGTCGTCGCTGTCGGCTTGGTCGCGGTAGACGTCGGCTTGGTCGCGGTAGACGTCGATCCGCATGCTCCGAGAAGCGACGCGATCGCGATCGCTATGAGGGCAGTGTTGATGCGACTCATGTTCTGTTCTCCCTACTTTGGTACTTGGGTTGGGCGTGATGTTCGAGGTACGTCACTGCGAATCGGTCGCGACTACTCCGGCGGCCTTGAGCTTGGCGACCAACTTGGTGGCGGTTGCATGGTGAAGATGACGTTCGCGGACGACGTACTGCTTGGCTACATGTGCGACATGGAAATGCTTGAATCCGAGCTTCTTGAGCTGAGCGAGTTGCGTCTGGGCTTCGGTCTTGGTCGGAAACGTTGCCACGAGGACGGTCCATCGGCCTGACGTCGTGGCGACCGGCTTTGGAGTCGCTACTGATGGGGAGGTGGTCGTCGTTGACTTGGATGCTGTCGACGGTGCAACGGTCGTAGTCGTTGTAGCTGTGGCGCCTGCACCCGAGGGGGCGAGCAACAGGGCTACCGCGACTGCACCTGCTGCCGTAAGTGTGGTCAACTTTCCTGCGTGCTTCATGTGCCTCTTCTTTCTGATTGGCCGAAGGGTTCGGTCTGTGAGCCATCTTGGGGGATGCCACCTTCGAGAATCCTCAAGCCGGACCGAGGAAGCCTCAAAGTTCGGAGCATCGCTACATGCGACCAGTGATCGTCGTCGAGGACGAGGCCGAGTTGCGCTGGGCCGTTCGCGACGCGCTCATCCGCTTCGGGTTCGACGTGATCGAAGCAGCAACGATCGCCGACGCTCGACGACTTGCCCCCGATGGTGATCTGCTGCTGCTCGACCTCGGGCTACCCGACGGCGACGGTCTGGTCCTGTGTGCCGAGCTCGCCGGGATGCTACCGATCATCGTGATTTCGGCCCGTGGCGACGAGACTGATCGTGTCGTGGCGCTCGAGCTCGGCGCCGATGACTATCTCGCAAAGCCTTTCTCGACCAGGGAGCTCGTTGCTCGCTGCCGCTCGGTGCTGCGACGCACTCGAGAATCCGGGTCTGCGACCCGGGTCGTCTCCGGTGACCAGCAGATCGACGTCGATGGCTTGGCAGTCGATCGAGGCGGCGAACCGATCGAGCTGACGACGAAGGAGAGCGAGCTACTCGTTTGCCTGGCCACCAATATCGGCCGACTGGTTCGGCGGAACAAGTTGGCCTGCGACGTGTGGGACAGCGATCTCGGGTACGTGAACCGTTCGATCGATGTGCACGTCTCGTCATTGCGTCGCAAGCTCGGTCGCCGACCCGACGGTAGCGGCTACATCGACACCGTCCATGGGGTCGGCTACAGGCTGCGGGTGTGAGGCCGATTCGCCTACGGTGGCGCCTCGCTGTGAGTCACTCGGCGCTAGCCCTCGTACTCGTTCTGTTCGCCGGAAACCGGATCGAGCAGAGGAGTCGCGATGCCAGCCGAGCCGAGGCGACTGCGGGCGTGGAACGCGACGCCGAAGTCCTGGCAGCGCGCGCCGCTCGTGAGTTCAAGGTCACCGAGGCGCTCACCGATCTGATCGGTGATGAGAATCAGGGCTCTCGGCAAGCTGCGGTGCTCTCGGTCAATGGTGGCATTCTCGCCGGGCCCGTCCTGACACGTGACCCGAAAGTGCAAGCAGCCGTACAGCACGTCTTCAGTTCCGGCGATCCGACGGCCACAGGTGTCGTGCACGGTTCGGTCGTCGCAGCCTCCCCGATCGTGGTCGACGATGTCCTGTCCGGGGTTGCGCTGGAATCCGAAGAGCTCCCGAGCCAATCCATCGGGCTCGCAGCCGAGGCCCTATCGGATTGGCGGGGCGTGTCGATTGTGCTCGCCGCGGCCCTCATGGGATGGTTTCTAGCCGGGCGCATCTCAAGCCCGATCGTTGCACTCACCGAGCAGGCTCGCCGCGTTGCGCTCGGACAACATGAGTTCGAGGCTCCCAAGAGCTCCGTGCCCGAGGTGGCGACCCTGGCTGCCGCGATCTCCGGTATTGCGCAACGAGAACGGAAGCTTGGCGACACCGATGGTGAACGCCGACAGATGCTCAGGGCCCTTGCTCGCCGGCTATCGCACCAGCTTCGAACGCCACTCTCCATTCTGCGACTGCGACTCGACGACCTCGAAGATCCTGACCTCCCGTCTGACCAACGGGCACTCGTAGCCGACATCGTATCCCGACAGATCGACCTGCTCGACGAGCTCGGCGACCAGCTGGCACCTATGGATCCAATGCGCTGGGAACTGACGCAGGTGCCTGTCGATCTCAGCGCGGTGGTCACCAGGGTGGTGGCGAGAAACAGCCCACTGGCCAGATGGGGCGGGGTATCGCTACACATGGAACGCGTTCACACATTGGTCGTGGTTGGTGACGAGAACCTGCTGGAAGACGCTGTCGCAAATGTTGTGCAGAACGCAGTGAAGTTCACACCGCATGGCGGCACGATCGTGGTTCAGATTGACATAGCGTCAGACAGCGCGATCGTGGTGGTGACGGATTCTGGCCCAGGCATCCAGCCCGGGGAACTCGGCCTCATTCTCCATTCCGGGGTACGCGGCTCAGCCGGGTCGTCGGCCGAGGGGACCGGGCACGGACTCGCCCTCGTCGCCGACACGCTTGACCGGCACGGGGGCCATCTCGAACTCGACTCGGCGCCAAGTGGGGGCGCTGTGGTGCGCCTCGTCCTACCCATCGACACCACCCACCCAGCCCGGCCGGGATGACGTCCAGGCGCACCCGCCGAGCTGATCCTCTGCAATGCGGTCGGCCCGACGGGTACACGCCCAGTAGTCCTATTCAACAGTCTCCCCAAAAGGGCTGAAGCACGCTTCGCGTAAGTGAGTAGGAGATCGCGTCGTGTCGAGCCCGTGGAGGTCAGCATTACTGCGACGACCGAGGGAGGAGCTATCACGCCGAGTTGGCGGAGTCGTTGTGGTCGAGGGCTCGGCCGGCATCGCTCTGTCCGTGGCGACCAGTGACATGACTTGGGGTTCGACCGGCGGCAGTACCGATCAGCAGTCCGACGGCGATGGAGAGGAGATGTTGGACGTCGAACAGGCGATGATTGGTCAGCCAGATGGTGACCATTGTTTGGACTAGGAGTACGGGGGCGATCCAGGTGTTTGGTCCTCGTCGCGAGGCGCAGAACGCAGCGAGTGTTCCGTAGATCGCCGATGAGGAGCCGGAATCGAATCGGGCGATCTGCTGGGCGGACCAGATGCTGTGTGTCGACGCCAGGCGCAGCACGATGAGGGTGGGAACCGTGCTCAGCCAATCGGTCACGAAGAAGGCGATCGCTGTGGTCCGCCAGCCGAGGTGCCATTCGGCCACGCCGACCCACAAAAACGGGATCAGGATCGACCAGCGCAGCCCAGGG
>JANPOJ010000406.1:0-7459 GCA_031427935.1 Ilumatobacteraceae bacterium
GCCAGCAGCGCCGGCGACATGTGCAGCGGGCCGGCCAGCGTGGCACCCATCGTGGCCCCGATGACGAACAGCGGGATCACCTCGCCGCCAACGAAGCCGGTGCCCAGCGCGATGACGGTGAACGTGAGCTTCAGCACCGGCACCCACCAGGCGACGTGCACGCCGCCGACCGCGTTGCCGATCAGCGGCAGCGACAGGCCCAGGTAGTCGCGACCGACCAGCGCGGCGAGCCCGACGGTGGCCAGCCCGCCGACGAGAGGGCGCAACGGCGGCCAGGAGAAGTGCATGGCGATGCGGTGGCTGAGGTGGTCGCCGCCCCACATGTACAACCGGGCCGCGAACCCGACCAGCACCCCTGCGATCACCAGTTTGATCGGCAGCGCCAGCGTCCAATCCGGACGCAACGTGTGGAGGTACTCGATGCGTCCGTCGAGCAGCCAGTCGACGACTCGGTCGCCGGCTATTGCGGCCACAGCACATGCAACGAGCGGTTGCAGACCTCGCCGCTTGGTGAGCTGAATGGCAAACAGGATGCCGGCAACGGGGGTGCCGACGATGGCGCTGAACCCGCCCGCCAGCGATGCCATCAGCAGCACCTGGCGCTCGTCGTGGCGCAGCTTCAACAGCCGTGCGCCGGTATCCGTGATCGACGCCGACATCTGCACTGCCGCACCCTCGCGGCCGACCGATGCACCGCACAGGTGCCCGGCGACGGCACAGGCGAAGACCAGCGGGGTCATCCGCGCGGGCACGCCGCCGTGCAACGCCCTGGCCTGGCGAACTGCCAGTCGCGTGCCTCGCGCCGCGGTGCCGGCCAGGTACGTGTAGACGATCCCGATCGCCAGCCCCATCAGCGGTAGGAGCCAGAGCAGCCACCCATGATCGACGCGGGTGCGGGTGGCCCAGGTCAGGGCCTTCAGAAAGGCGTACGCAGCGACCCCGGCCAACCCGCCGCTGACTGCTGCGAGCGCCAGCAGCCGGGCGAGTCGTGTCACCGGATCACCATATTCGGCGGGCCTGTGACTTCAATGCGACACCCCTTCCGTAGAATGGGCTCATCATGACTGCGCCGAACGAGCTCGCCACGAACCAGCGTGTCTCGCTCGACCTCGACTCGTTGAATCCCGACCAGCTCGATGCGGTCGTGCATCGTGGCGGCCCGCTGCTGGTCGTGGCGGGCGCAGGTTCCGGCAAGACCCGGGTGCTCACGCATCGCATCGCCCACCTCATCGACGAGGGCATGCCGCCGTCCGCGATCCTGGCCATCACGTTCACCAACAAGGCTGCCGAAGAGATGCGTCACCGCGTCGCCAGCCTGGTCGGTCCGGTCACCAGGGCGATGTGGGTCTGCACCTTCCACTCGGCCTGCGTCCGCATCCTGCGGGCCCATGGCGACCGGCTTGGCTACCCGCGCACGTTCAGCATCTACGACCAGGCCGACGCGCAGCGCCTGACCGGGTATGTCGTGCGTGACCTCAACCTCGACGCCAAGCGGTTCCCGCCACGCGCCGCGCACGGCCAGATCAGCTTGTGGAAGAACGAGTTGATCACGCCCGAGCAGGCGGTCGAGCGCGCTGCCAACATCTTCGAACGCAAGCACGCCGACATCTACACCGACTACCAAGCCCGCCTCCTGAAGGCCGGGGCGATGGATTTCGACGACCTGCTGATGAAGACGGTCGAGTTGTTCCGTTCGCATCCCGATGTGTTGGCGCACTATCAACAGCGCTTCCAGCACGTGTTGATCGACGAGTACCAAGACACCAACATGGCGCAGAACGAGCTGGCCCTGGCGCTGGCCGCCGAGCATCAGCAGATCACGATCGTCGGCGACCACGACCAGAGCGTGTACCGCTTCCGCGGCGCCGACCTGCGCAACATCGGCCAGTTCGAGGAAGCGTTCGACAACGTCACCACGATCGTGCTCGACCAGAACTACCGCAGCACCCAAGCCATCCTCGATGCCGCCAACGCCGTCATCACCAACAACCCCGGCCGCAAGGACAAGCAGCTGTGGAGTGAGCTGGGCACCGGCGAGCGGATCACCCGCTACCACGCCGAGGATGAAGGCGACGAGGCCACTTGGGTGGCCCGCACCATGCAGTCGTTGCAGAGCGATGCCACGTTCATGTGGAAAGAGATGGCCACCTTCTATCGAACGAACGCCCAGAGCCGAGTGCTCGAAGAGTCGCTGATGCGCTTCGGCATCCCGTACAAGGTCGTCGGCGGCACCCGTTTCTACGATCGCCGCGAGATCAAAGACGCCATGGCGTACCTGCGCGCCGTCGCCAACCCGGCCGACGAGATCAGCGTGAAGCGGGTGCTCGGCGTGCCCAAGCGCGGCGTCGGCGAGTCGAGCGTCGCCAAGCTCGATGCCCTCGCCGCCAGCACCGGCACGACGTTCGTCGAGGCGATGCGCCACGCCAACGACGCCGGCCTCACCGGGTCGGCCGCGCGGGGTGTCGAGTCGTTCGTCAGGTTGCTCGACGATCTGGCTTTGCGGCTCGACGACGGGCCGGGCGACCTGTTGCAAGCGGCGTTGACCGACAGCGGCTACCTCGCCGAGCTGGAGGCGGAAGGCTCGGTCGAGTCGGCAGGGCGGATCGAGAACCTCGGCGAACTGGTCGGCTCGGCGCGTGAGTTCACCCGCCTCGAGGAGTTCCTCGAGCAGGTGGCGCTCGTTGCCGACACCGACGATCTCGACGACGACAACCGCGTGGTGCTGATGACATTGCACTCCGCCAAAGGTTTGGAGTTTCCCGCAGTGTTCCTGGTGGGTATGGAAGAGGGTGTGTTCCCACACAGCAGAGCGCTCACCGAACCGGTCGAGCTCGAAGAAGAACGGCGCCTTGCATACGTCGGCATCACCCGCGCCCAGCAGCGCTTGTTCCTGGCTCATGCCTGGAGCCGCCAGCTGTTCGGCAGCACCAACTACAACCCGCCATCGCGGTTCCTCGACGAGATCCCTACGGAGCTGATGGAGCAGGTCGGCGCCGTCAGCGGGCGCAGCTCGTACGGCCGGCAGAGCTACCGGGCCCGCGACGAGTGGTCGAACCCGCCGCCATACCGCCGCGTCGACCGCGAGAACAACGGCGAAGCCGACCGTCATCGTGATCGTGTCGTCGAGGCCGCACTCGTCGCCGGTCAGCGGGCCAAGCAGCCATCGCCGTCGAACTCACAGTTGATCGGCCTCCGTCTCGGTGACGACGTCGAGCACCCGGCGTTCGGCGAGGGCGTGATCATCGACATTCGCGGGCAAGATGACAAAGCCGAAGCCACGATCCGATTCCGTGACGCAGGCACCAAACACCTGTCCCTGGCGTGGGCGCCCCTGAAGAAGCTGTAACGGTTGTCGTGATGATCCAACACAGTGCCGAGACCCTGCGCAAGCGGCAGGTTCTGACGCGCCTGTGGGCAGGCGTCGTGATCGCCTGGTCGGTGATCCGCACGATCGTCGTCTGGGCCGCGCTGGGCAGCTACGGCTTCAACCCGTGGATCTATCTGGGCATCGATCTCGTTTGCTCCACCATCGACGCCATGACCACGCCACGCATGGTGTTGTACTTCATCGACGACCGCTACAAGACGGCCGTGAAGTGGGGAATCGTGTCCCTCGTCGCCTACGTGGTGCCCGATATCTACATCTTCGTCGGCACGCGGACCCTGCCGAAGAAGGTGATCGTGGTCCTGTGCATCGTGATCGTGGCGATGTTGAGCCTGGCGGTGCTCACGATCGTGCGCAAGATCCGCAAGGGCCGCGCCGAGCGTGCGGTGATCGCAGCGATGGCCACCATGTCCGGTCGTGCTTGAATTGGTCCCATGAAAGCAGCGATCCTCGTCGAAAGCCTGACCGGTCACACCTGGAAGGCGGGCGAGCTGATCGCCGGTCAGTTGCAGCAGGCAGGGTGGGGGATCACCGCACTGTCACCGGTGCGTCAACCTGACTACGCCGGGTTGCAGGCAGCCGACATGGTCTTGGTCGGCACCTGGATCCACGGGTTGTTCGTCGTCGGCCAAGCGCCGTGGGCGCTCGGCGAGTTGGCCAAGCTGCCGGCCATGAAGGGCAAAAAGGCTGCGGCGTTCTGCACGTATGCATTGAACCCCGGCACATCGCTCGACAAGATGACCCGCGTGCTCGACTCACTGGGCGCCGAAGTGCTCGGTGGCCTTGCACTGCATCGCGCCAAGTTGCCGCAACACACCGAGGAGTTCGCTGCCCGCCTCGTCGAGCGAGCCAGCGAACTCGTCTGAGGGGTCCCGCCCGTTCAGTCCGGGGTCAGGTCGAGGGTCAGGATGCCGTCGGCACTGACGACCGGCTTCACACCTCGTGGGGGTAGCGCCAAGGCCTCGACCGCAATGGTCCGGCCGGCGCAATCGGTGAACTGATCGGTGTGCTGCACCTGCGTGACCTTGCACGAGATCGGGCGGTCGGCGGGGTGGCCGAGGTAGATGAACCAGCCGTTCATCGGGTCCAGACCGCTGTGCTCGAGCACGATCGACTTGTCGCCGTCGGTGCCCAGCAGATCGGGGAACAGCACCGGGCCGTCCTCGTCGATGATCGCCGCGTAGCGCACGACGGACCCGGGTCGGAACACGTTGCTGGCGAGGTTGGCCGTCGCACCGCTTCCGTTCTGCGAGACGAGGCTGGCGATTCCCCACAGGATCAGCGTCAGCACGCCGAAGAAGCCGATTCCACCGAGCACCGGAGCCACGGCCCGAGCCAGTGGGGTACGGAGCTGTGGTCGTCGCACCACCACAGTGTGCCCGTGTACGGCGATTGGAGCCAACCGGCGGTGTGGTCGTATGGTTCGGGTTTCGTGAAACGCCCCTACCGCGTCGTGGTCGCCAAACCCGGTCTCGATGGTCACGATCGCGGGGCGAAGACCATCACCAGGGCGTTGCGGGACCACGGTTTCGAGGTGATCTACACCGGCTTGCACCAGACCCCCGAACAGATCGCCGAGACGACATTGCAGGAAGACGCTGATGCGGTGGGCCTGTCGCTGCTCAGTGGTGCGCACCTCACCTTGTTCCCGCGTGTGATGCACGAGCTCGCGGAACGTGGGCTCGACGAGGTGCTGGTGTTCGGCGGTGGCGTGATCCCCGAAGCCGACGCGCGGGCGCTGCGGGCCCAGGGCGTGGCCGAGATCTTCGGGCCGGGAAGTTCGTTGAAGGGCATCAGTGCGTGGTTGGAAGCTGCGTTGGACAGCAAGGAGAACTAGGTGGACCTATTCGAGTATCAGGGCAAGCAGTACTTCGCCCGCTACGACATCCCGGTCTCGCCGGGTGGTGTCGCCATGACGGTCGACGAAGCAGTTGTCCAAGCCGATGCCGCCGGGTATCCGGCGGTGGTCAAAGCGCAGGTGCAGGTCGGCGGTCGCGGCAAGGCCGGCGGCATCAAGCTGGCCAACGACGCGGCCGAGGCCCGGTTGCACGCCACGAACATCTTGGGCATGGACATCAAGGGCCACGTCGTGAAGCGGGTGTGGGTCGAGCGCGCCAGTGACATCTCCGAGGAGTACTACGCATCGTTCACGCTCGATCGCGCCGCCAAGAAGCACCTGTTGATGCTGTCGGCCGAGGGTGGTGTCGAGATCGAATCCGTCGCCGCGACGAACCCCGACGCGATCATCTTGCGCCACATCAACCCCATCGACGGGCTGTCGCTGGCCGATGCACATCAGTCATGCGTCGACGCCAATCTGAACCCCGCCGCAGTCGATGGTGCTGCCGAGATCTTGGTCAAGTTGTACCGCTGTTTCACCGAGGGCGATTGCGATCTCGCCGAGATCAACCCGTTGATCCTTCGACCCGACGGTGGTGTGCACGCGCTCGACGCCAAGGTCAGCCTCGACAACAACGCCGCGTTCCGCCATCCCGAGTGGGACGAGTACCGGGCCACCGAGGAGCTCGACGAACGCGAGCAGATGGCGCGTGAGCACGATCTGCAGTACATCGGTCTCGACGGCACGGTCGGCATCATCGCCAATGGGGCCGGTCTGGCGATGAGCACCCTCGACGTGGTCAACCAGGTCGGTGGCAGCGCGGCCAACTTCCTCGACATCGGCGGCGGCGCCAACGCCGACGTGATGGCCGCGGCGCTGGAAGTGATCAACTCCGACCAGAAGGTGAAGAGCATCCTCATCAACATCTTCGGCGGGATCACCCGTGGCGAAGAAGTCGCCAAGGGGATCGTCGAGGCGCTTGGTCGTGTCGACCTGCGAGCACCGATCGTGATCCGCCTCGACGGCACCAACGCCGAGGAAGGCCGCGAGATCCTGGCCAACGCAGGGATCCCGAAGTCGAAGCTCACCTCCGAACCCACCATGCTGGAAGCGGCCCGCGCCGCTGTCGCACTCTCCAACGGAACGGCGGTCTGACATGGCCATCTTCGTCAATGCCGATACCAAGGTCATCGTCCAGGGCCTCACCGGTGGCCAGGGCAAGTACCACGGACTGCGCAACAAGGCCTACGGCACGAAGATCGTCGGCGGTGTGACGCCCGGCAAGGGCGGCCAAGACGTCGAAGGCGTCCCCGTGTACGACAGCGTTGCCGAGGCCGTCTCGGCGACCGGCGCGATCGCGTCGTTCATCGCCGTACCGCCCAAGGCCGCGTCGGCAGCGATCCTGGAGGCTGCCGCGGCCGGCATCGGGTTCATCGTCTGCATCACCGAGGGAATCCCCGCGCAGGACGAAGCCAAGGTCTTCAACACGTTGGTGCGCGACTACCCCAACACCCGACTGCTGGGCCCGAACTGCCCCGGCATCATCAGCCCAGGCAAGTGCAACATCGGCATCACCGCCGGCGAGATCGCACAGCTGCCGACGGCGGCCGGCCCCAACGTCGGCATCGTGTCGCGATCGGGCACGTTGACATACCAGGCCTTGTACGAGTTGAAGCAGCGCGGCATCGGCGTGTCGACCTGCGTCGGCATCGGCGGTGACCCGGTGCCGGGCACCAACTTCATCGACTGCCTCAGCGAGTTCCAGGCCGACCCGGAGACCCACGCGATCATCATCATCGGTGAGATCGGCGGGTCGGCGGAGGAAGAAGCAGCGGCCTTCATCGAGTCATCGGTGACCAAGCCGATGAGTGCCTACATCGCCGGCGTCACCGCCCCGGCCGGCAAGAAGATGGGCCACGCCGGCGCCATCGTCAGCGGTGGTAAAGGCACCGCCCAAGGCAAGATGGACGCCCTGCGTGCCGCCGGCGTGCACGTCGGCCTGAACCCCACCGAAGCCGGCGACCTGATGGCCACCATCGTCGCCGGCCTTGCCTGACCCTCGGCCAGGTCCGCCCAGTCACCTTCACCTTCACCTGTCTGTGTGGGCGATCAGAGCGTCCGCGCCTCTGTGCGGAGCGTCTGGTAGCTCGCACAGAGGCACGATTCACGCGTGGTCGTGACGCGAAAGAGCCCCGCCACTCGGGCGGGGCTCTCCTACAGAACGAAGCTGGATC
>JANPOJ010000407.1:0-7365 GCA_031427935.1 Ilumatobacteraceae bacterium
GCGTGCCGTCCACGTCGAAGACGACCAGGTCGATGGTGGTCCAGTCGAGTTGGTTCGTCGTCGGTGATGGGGTTTCAGGGGGCCCGTCAACGGGCACTCGATGGTGATCGGTGCCGCGTCGTGATCGTGGCCGGCCTCGCAGGCCTCGATGATTGCGGCAACGATCGGTCCGACCATCGGCGCGTTCTTGAACTGGTTCCCGCTGGTGCCGATCGCGAGGTAGAAGCCGTCGAGATCGCTGCGGTCGTAGATCGGTAGCCAGTCCGACGACACGTCGTAGAGCGCAGCGATGCCTGTCGGTCGTATCGGTACACCGATCGTCGGCAATCGGCGAGCGACCCGCGTCGTCTGCGCTTCCCACACCGCCACCGTGGGCATCTCGTTGAAGTTGTCGGGATCATCGATCCACTCGAGTTGGTCGCAGTCGGGCTCGACTCCACCGGCGATCAGCGTGCCGCCAAGGTGGGGTCGGAAGTAGGTGCCCAGATCGGCGTCGGTCACGATCACGCCGCCGCCTCCGACAACGAAACCGGGTGGCGCCGGCATCACGTCGACCTCCTGACGAAGTGGACGCGTGGTCACTCCAACATCTGCTCGCAGCCCGGCGAGCGCGTTGACCTTCGACGAGTACGGCCCAGCGGCATTGACCACGATGCTGCATTCGATGGTCTCACCGTCGGCCAGCCCGACGCCGGTGACCGTGCCATCGGTGTGGTTGACACGCGTCACTTCGGTGCGGAAGCGGAAGGTGGCACCGGCCGCGATGGCGGCCGTCATCAGGTTGTGCGCGGCAAGGGCCGGGTCGTCGATGAAACCGGCGTCGGGCGTGAGGTACGCGCCCAGCTCGCCGTCGTTGTCGGCCCAGAACGCATCGTCGTCGATCGGCTTGGGTGGGAAGTAGCGGCCGAGATCGAGGTCAGGGTACCGGACGTGCAGTTGCGCCGGGTCGAGCGCCTCATATGGAACCCCGGCTCCGTCGAAGAGGGTCCGGACCGTCGACAACGGTGTCGCGGGTGAGTCGAGCACCAACAGTCCGGTGCGTACGAACTGGGCTGTGCCGAGTTCGTCGGTCACGCGGAGGTGGTCGCTCCACTGCGTCCACATGTGCGCCGCTTCCCACGACAGCTTCACCGCATCGGGCGTCGAGTAATTGAACCGGATGATCGCCGACGACGCGCTGGTCGAGCCCGCCCCAGGGCCGGGACCCTTGTCCACCACCAGCGGTGAACGACCCTTCCGAGCCAGTTCGAGTGCGATCGAACACCCCATGATCCCGCCGCCGATCACGATTACATCGGCCGAGTCCCGTGGGGCCGGCAGCGGCGCGACTCCTGTTCCGTCAGACATGCTCATCCCGCAATCGTCGACCGGGTGGTTGGCTCTGAACAGGGTCCGAATACCTTCGTTGCCCAGTCGGGCGTGGCTAGGTCTCGATCTCGACGAGCGCCGCGAGCTTGTCGATCGACATGCGCCAGCCCACCTCGTTGTCGGCGGGCCGCACACCGGGAGGCAGGTTCTCGTGCACGCCGACCAGATCGGTGCCGCCGTCCGCGTCGAACAACGTGTAGGTGATTCATCTCACCGGCCATCGATGGGTCGTCGGTCTCGAACTCGATTTCTTGAACGAACCTTGGTGTCGGGCACGAGTTCAATAAAGTTGCCATGAAAGGCGTCGGTCTGGTGGTTCGTCTTACCTGTGGTCGTGGGCGTGTCGTACGTCAGCGAGATCCGAAACGCACCGCCCGCAGAGGCCTCGAATGAGCGGATGCGGCTCGTCATCTGGTCGGCACCATCCACTGCTGGACGGCCGCCGGGTCGAGCAACGCGCGATACACGCGAGATCGAGAGGCCCGGATGTGCCGTGTCACCCGAGTCGTGCTCACGTGCGGAGCCTAGCGATGAGGTGTCGTCGGCCCGACCCACGCCCGGCTGTGACTTCGGTATGATGGGGGTTCGTTCGACGATACGAGCGCCCGCTCGACCCAGACGCTGTTCGCGGCACTCGAAGTCGTCCATCACCTCGAAGCAGACCGCCATGGCACCTCTGGTGACTTCACATCCTCGGCCCTCCAACGACCATGGCCGCGACTGGGCGTTGCATACTCGATTCGGTCCCGCCGATGGTCGCGACGATCCACTCGGCTGTGATGCGCGGCCGTCGTGGCGAGGTCGCGTCCACATGCTCGGGCTCTTCGCGGCGATCCCCGCGCTGGCGTTGCTGATCGTGTTCGCCGACGGCGCACGGGCCAAGGTCGGCGTCTCGATCTACGCCGTCGGCATGTGCGCAATGTTGACCGCGTCGACCACGTACCACCGTTGGGTCGATGAGCTCCGTTCCCGGGCCGCGTGGCGCCGCGCGGACCACGCCATGATCTTCGCGGCGATGGGCGGATCGGCGACGCCGGTCGTGCTGATCGTCATGCCCTCCGGGTGGGGGATCGGGCTGCTGGGCGTGGTGTGGAGCGTCTCGATCGTGGGTGCCGTCTTCAAGTTCGGCCATTGGCACCGCGGCAACACCATCGGCACAGCCCTGATCCCCGCCGTCAGTGGGCTCGGTGCACTGGCGCTTCCGGCGCTGTGGGTGCGCGGTGGGGTGGCACCGGCAATCTTGTATGTGGTCTCGGGCGGGCTGTACATCTTCGGCGCCCGCTGGTTCGCCAAGACGTGGCCGCGGCTGCGCCCGGCGGTGTTCTCCTACCACGAGGTGTGGCATGTGTTCACGGTCGCTGCGGCCGCGGCGCACTTCGCGGCTATCTGGGTGATCGCGACCTGAACTTGCCGCGCGGGCACAACACCGCCCGAGACCGGCATCGATGCGATCGGTCGAATCGGGCAGCCCCGGAAGGCGACGTACCGAGAAGGGGCTGCCCAGTTCGTCGGTACCGAGCCACTCGATCGACGTGACCGCCGGGCGGGCCGAAGGCCGCCACGGTCACTAGTCTCGTGATGTGATCCTCGACCACCATCAACTCGCCGCGTTCCATGAGGCAGGTGTGATCGCGCTGCCTGGTCTGTTCTCGCTCGACGAGGTCGACCTCATCACCGACCGGCTGCCCGAACTGTTTGCGGAACGTTGTCCGGAGAACTTTCGCGAACGGTCCAGCGATGTCGTGCGCACCGCGATGGGGTTGCATCGCCGCGACGAGTTGTTCGCCAGGCTGGTGCGCGACCCGCGGCTCGTCACCGCCGCCCAGCAGATCCTCGACGACGACAACCTGTACATCCAGCAGGTCAAGGTCAATGCCAAGGAAGCGTTCACCGGCGAGCAGTGGCAATGGCACTACGACTTCGCCACGCATCACCGCGAGGACGGCGTGCCTCAGCCGCTGGCGTTGAACCTGCACATCTTCCTCGATGAGGTGACCGAGTTCAACGGCCCGCTGATCTTCATTCCCGGCTCGCACCGCGACGGACCTGCACCGACGGCGCTCGACACGACCTCGACGAGCTATCCGTTGTGGACCGTCGCGCCGGAGGTCGTCAGGCCCCTCGCTGCACGAGGTGGCCTGTACTGCCCGAAGGGTCCGCCCGGCACGGTGCTGATCTTCGGCGACACGATGGTCCACGGCTCGCCGCCGAACATGTCGCCATGGGATCGACGGATCTTTTCGTTGATCCTCAACCCGGTGACCAATCACCAGACCCGCTTTGCCCGGCCCGATCATCAACACCACCGTGACTTCAGCCCGGTCCGCTCACTCGAGCCTCAGGCGACCGTTCCGTCGGGTGCGTAGCGGGCGATCAGCGTCATCAGGTGCGGCACACCGAATCGCTTCTTGAAGTCGACAACCGTGTACCCGACGACGTGGGCTTGGGTGCGCGCCCGCGCGGTGGCGGCGCGCTGGAGGTCGAACACTGCACCCATCTCGCCGAACTCGCTGCCGGCTCGAATGACGCCGATCAACGTCTCGGTGGCGTCGGGCGCGACATCGATGAGATCCACCTCGCCATCGACGACCTGGTAGATCCGATCACCGCGCGAACCCTGGGTGAAGAGCACTTCGCCGACAGCGAGGTGTCGGTCCTCCGGACCTTTCGACGCGGCAGCGTGTAGCGGCACCATCTCGACGACGTGATCAGCCAGGCCGAGCATGCGTGGATCGTGGGTGGACACGATCACCGTACGACCCTGGTCGGCGAGCGTTCGCAGGATGCGCAACACGGTCTCCACCTGCACATGGTCGAGCGACGCGGTCGGTTCGTCGGCCAGGAGCAGCGGTGGATCCAGGGCGAGCGCTCGGGCGATGCCGACTCGCTGCTGCTGCTGGCCACCTGAGAGTTGTGCCGGTTTGCTGCGCAGCCGATCACCGAGACCCACTCGGGCCAGCAGTTCGGCGGCCCGATTCGTCGCCTCTCGACGGCCGACCTTCGCCGCCCGCAACGGCACCATGACGTTCTCCCTGGCGTCGAGGCTGGGGATCAGGTTGAACGCCTGGAACACGATGCCGACGCTCGCGCGGCGGTAGTCGGCGAGAGCACTCCCGTGCAGTTCGGTGATGCTGGTGCCGTGAACCTCGATGCTTCCGCTCCGAGGGGCGAGGATGCCTGCCAGGCACGAGAGCAGGGTCGTCTTGCCACAGCCGGAGGGCCCCAGCAGCAAGGTAAGCGAGCCGGCGGGGGCTGCGAAGCCGAAGTCGACCAGCGGCCGAACGGCATGGGCACCGCGGGTGAACTCGACCGTCAGATCATCGACGACGACTCCGGCCATTCACGGGCCCCCGAACGCAACGGCCGGCTGCACTTGTGCGATCCGGCGCAGCCCGACCAGGCTCGCCACGAGCCCCACGGCGATCGCGAACACTGGTAGGAGCAGGATCGAGGCAGGGGAGATGACGACGTCCATCGGGAACCGAGGGGCGATCAACAGCGCCAGCGCAACGCCAACCGTGGAGGCCACCAACGCCAGCACGACGGCCTGCAGCGCCAGACCGGCGCCGATCGCAGTGGTCGGCACGCCGGTTGCTTTGAAGATCGCAAAGTCCCTGGTTCGTTCGAGAGCCGAGAGATGGATGACCGAGGCCACGATGAGAGCGGCGACGATCCACAACAGCACGCGGACGAGTTCGATCGACTTGGTCGCGTTCTTCAATGGACGAGAGAGGTCCGCTCTGGCCTGCCCGAAGTCGAAAGCAGTCAGCCCATCCGGCAGCGATGTGGGTACGCCCTTCGTGACGATCATCGACGCGACGTTCTGTCCGTTCATGACGAGCGCCTGTGCGTCGCTGAGGATGAGGAAGACCGACGGCGTGCCGGCAATGAGGCTCGCTTTGTCGACCGTGCCGACCACCGTGAACGAATGCCCGTAGAACGACATCTGGTCACCGACGTCAGCGAGTCGTCGCGCCACCATCACCTCACCGCTCCCTGCTGGCGCGCGACCCTGCGTCGGTCTCGGCGAGCCAAGGCCGCCCGGCACGATTCCGAACAGCGTGACGTCGATGGCGTCGCCTCTGACATCAGCCACGGTGGTGGTGAAAAGCACGGGGTCGGCTTGCTCGACACCAGCATCGCTTCGGGCCGCATCCAGGCCGTCCAGCGGAATGTTGATGCCGGCGCTGAACGGTCCCGCAGCAGCGGAAGGAGCGACCCACCGATCGCCGCCGGACTGTTCCAAGGTGCGATCGACTTCGACCGAGAACGCGTTCGACAGACCCGACATCACCAGACTCATCGAGAACACCAGCGCGGTACCGGCCACAGTGATGGCGAACCTCTTGCGACGCCATTGCAGATCTCGTAGCGCTGCGAGCAGAATGAGCCGTCTCCTTCATTGCTCGGACAGGACAACGAGCGAACCTACCACCGGTCGGGCAAAGGACCGAATCGTCTCGCAGGGCCGACCGGGCGTGTTCGGGCTCAGTGTGTTCTTGCCGATGGGGCAGGATGTGGCATGCATCGGACGATGACCGCGCTGCGGGGGCGACTCGGTGCGGTCGTCGACGTGATGCGTCAGCGCGACCTGCGCCGCCTGCAGCTCGGGTGGGCGGCGTTCTTCTTGGTCGACGGCATTTCGATGGTTGCGTTGTCCGTCTGGGCCTTCGGTCGTGGAGGCAGCTCGGCGGTGGGGCTTGTCGGGCTGGCCCGGTTGCTACCCGGTGCGATAGCGCTCCCGTTCGGAGCCTGGGCAGCTGATCGGTTCTCGCGCCGTCGGGTCGTGACGACCGTGTTCGTCGCCATCTCGGTCACCCAGGCCGCGATCGCCCTTGCGTTGGCCTCACGTGCCCCGGCCGTCGTGATCTACCTCCTCGTCGCTGCGAGCAGCATTGCGGCGACGCCGTACCGCTCGGCACACCTGGCAATGGCGCCTCTGGTGGCGAGATCTCCCGCTCAGCTCGTGGCGATGAACGTGACCGCCGGAACGCTCGAAGGTCTGGCGACCTTTGCCGGGCCGGCCCTCGCGGCCTTGCTGCTGCTCCGAACTGACCCGTGGCTGGTCGTGGCCGTCGCCTCGGCCGCGTCGGCGGCTGGATTGGTAGCCGTCGCGCGCATCCGAGTCGACGTCGATCCCTCGAAGGCCGTGCGTCGCACGCGCGACCGACCTGTCGACGAGTTGCTCGGAGGATTCAACGAGCTGCGCTCGAACCCCGACACGGCAGTGATCGTGGGCTGCTTCGTCGCACAGCTCCTGGTACGTGGCTTGCTCACCGTGCTCCTCGTCTCGGTCTCGTTCGAGCTCGTTGATCTGGGCAGCAGCGGCGTCGGGTGGTTGGCTGCGACGATCGGCGTGGGCGGCATCGTGGGTGGCACCTGTGCGGTTGTACTGACGGCACGTCGGCGACTCGCCGGCCCATTCGCTCTCGCGCTCGTTCTGTGGGGGATGCCGATCGCCATCATCGGTGTCTTTCCCAACATCGCGGTCGTTCTCGCGGCTTTGCTGACAGTCGGAATTGGGAATGCGATGCTTGACGTGTCGGGCTTCACGTTGATCCAACGACTCGGCGCGGACCGAAACCTGGGTCGGGTGTTCGGGGTCTTGTTCACCGTCGGCATCGCAATGGGCGGCGTGGGGGCGCTGGTGGCGCCCGCACTCGTGTCGTTGCTCGGGTTGCGGCCGGTGCTCATCCTGGTAGGAGCGGTCTTGCCGGGACTCGCAGTAGCGCTCTTGCCCCGGTTCAAGAGGATCGACCAGCAGTCGGAGCCTCCGACAGAGTTGCTGTCGATGCTTTCCAGCATCGCACTGCTAGCACCGCTGCCGTCCACGACGCTGGAGAAGGTCGCGGCGAAGTGCACGACGGCTGAAATGGCCTCGGGATGCGCAAGCGCCAGGCCGGCAGCACGCGCTCCAGCGCATGCTCGAGGCTTTCGAGAAGGCGGTGCGCGGCATGAAGACGGGCGAGTCCAAGACCTTCCCGCTGCAGTTCCCGC
>JANPOJ010000408.1:0-2910 GCA_031427935.1 Ilumatobacteraceae bacterium
TCCCGCCCCCTCGACGGCGACATGACCTTCACGACGTTGGCCGACGCGGTCGTGGATTTCATCGGCGTGCTCGGTGCCGATGCCGTGCACCTCGCCGGGATCTCGTTCGGTGGGATGCTCGCCCAGTACGTTGCCGCCCGCTCGCCGTCGAGGGTGCAGAGCCTGACGCTGCTGTCGACCAGCCCGGCGTTCGGCCTCGACGGCACCAAGCCGCAGGAGTGGCGTGTGGCCCGCCTCGCTCCGCTCGACGAAGGGCTCGAACCCGCCGACTTCGCCGACCGGGTGCTGGCCTCCATCGCCGGGCCGCACATCTCGCAGGAGGCACTGGCCGGTCAGCGAGCAGCGATGGCTCGGGTGACGAGCCGCGGGATGCGACAAGCGATCGACTGTCTCGTCACCCACGACAGCCGACACCTGCTGCCCGACATCACCGCGCCGACGTTGTGCGTGGTCGGCGAGCTCGATGAGGAGACACCTGTGGCGTACGCCTTCGCCCTCGCGGACCTGATCCCGCATGCGCGACTCGTCGTGATCCCGCATGCCGGTCACCTGCTCAACGTCGAGGCGCCCGACGCGGTCAATCAGCTGCTCGACGATCACATGCAACGGTCCTCGGCGCAGGCGGCAGACCGATGACCGAGTGGCGCTACATTGCGGCGTTCGCGGCACAGCTGGCGCGGTGTGGATTGGCCGATGGGGAGGTCGTCGCACTGCTCAGCGAAACGCAGAGCCGTCCCGTTCTGGTCGAGACGGCACGCCTTGCAGCGCAATCACTCGGCGGCCGCATCTTCGATGTCGTCGTGCCGACGCCGGCATCAACACAGTCGGTGCCGATTCGATCGACTGGTGCGTCGCAGGCAATCGCCGGGAACGCCGGCGTGATCGCCGCGCTGTCGTCGGCGGGGCTGGTGATCGACTGCACGGTGGAGGGGCTGTTGCACGCACCCGAGCTCGGCGTGATCCTCGCCACCGGCGCGAGGGTGCTGATGATCTCCAACGAGCATCCCGACATCTTCGAACGGCTCGGGTGGGATGCCGATCTGCCACGCCGCGTGGATCTGGCCCACCAGCGGCTGCGCAGCGCGGCCCAGATGCGCGTCACCAGCGACGCCGGCACGGATCTCACGATCGAGCTGGCCGGTGCCGTCACCGCCGGCTCGACCGGTGTGACGAATGGGGCGGGCTCCATCGCTCACTGGCCGGGCGGGCTGGTGATCGCCTTTCCGGCAGCGCACTCGGTCAGCGGCACGCTGATGATGGCCCCCGGTGATCTCAACCTCACGTTCAACCGCATCGTCGAGTCACCGATCGAGATGACCATTGTCGACGATCACATTGCAGCGGTCGGCGGCAGCGGTGTCGATGCCCAGCTGTTCCGCTCGTATCTCGCATCGTTCGGTGATCGGGCGAGCTACGCCACGAGCCACGTCGGCTGGGGCATGAACGAGGCCGCGCGCTGGGAGGCCGTCGAGCTGTACGACCGCCGTGAGACGTGGGGCACCGAGGCGCGGGCGCTGGCGGGCAGCTTCTTGTACTCGACCGGCGCCAACGAGACGGCCGGTCGGTTCACGGCAGGCCATTTCGACCTGCCGATGCGCGGCTGCACCGTCGCCCTCGACGGAACCGCAGTGGTCGAGCACGGCGACCTCGTCGCCGAGTTACGTAGCCCGAAGGGCTAATACGCGCTCGCCGGTGCTCGGTACTCCTCGCGTTGCAGCCGAGACATCTCGGCGATCTCGTCGATCTCTTCCTTCTGGAAGCCCGCCATCTCGCGGAACGTGCGGGCCAGGCGGATGGCTGCCTCGCGGTCCTCGCCGCGGTTGCCGCGGAAGTTGAACAGGCCGTCGACCGTGCGCTGCAACTCCAGGGCCCGGGTCTGGCGATCCTTGTCGTCCTTGGTGAGCTCGCGCAGCCACGTGCTGCCCATCTTCACGTGGGTCACCTCGTCGGCCAGCATCCAGTCTTCGCAGAAGTACAGCACGGGATCGTTCATCTCACCGGCGAAGTCGCGCATGGTCGTGAAGACGTCGATGGCCAACCCTTCGAGCGCACGGTTGACACCCGCCAGGCGGAACACAGGGTCGGAGTGGCATGCGGCCTCGAACAGCGTGACCGCCTCGCTGAACTCGCCGACCTCGGTGCCCATGTGCTCGCCCAGGCGCAGGCTGATCTCGACATGGCGAGCCTCGTCCCAGCACTGCCGGGCCATGTCGAGCTTCATCTGCAACGGAGTCTCCTCCGTGGTGTAGTCGAATGCGGTGCGCCCAGCGCCCTCGAGCGCCTGGATCTCGCCCACGAAGATCCCGTGCATCTGCCGGCGGGCCCTGTCGGACGACTCCGATGACTCGGGGTCCATCCGCCGATCCTGACCCTGGTCGTTGGGTCGCTCGTCGGCGAACCGTTCCTCGGTCGTGATGCGGTTGAATCGGGAGTCGCGTTGGAGCGCGGTCGGCGGCAACTGCGTGCGCATGCGAAAAGCGTAGACGAAAGCACGGCGCGGGCATGATGGGGGCCGTGCGAGTCGCCTACACCCTCGAACAATGCTGGCACCGGGTGCCGGGCGGCACGGGTGTCGCGGCGATGCGTGTTGCCGAGGCAATGGCCAGCGAACCTGACGTGACACTGATCGGTGTCGCCGGTCGTCACAAGCACGTGCCCAGCGAGCCGTGGTCGCCGGTCGTGCCGATCGCCCATCTTCCGGTCGGTGGGCCGCTGCTCTACGACCTGTGGTTGCGCCGAGGCTGGCCGAAGGTCGAGCGTGCCACTGGGCCGATCGACGTGGCCCACGCGACGACCCTGATCCCGTGCGCGACCGATGCGCCGATGGTGGTGACCGTGCACGATCTGGCCTTCCTGCACGACCCGTCGCAGTTCACCCGGCGCGGCAACAGCATCTTCCGGCGCAGCCTC
>JANPOJ010000409.1:0-1761 GCA_031427935.1 Ilumatobacteraceae bacterium
GGTGGAACGTGGTGCCAACCCCGAAGTAGCGACGTTGGACGACATCGGGCATCTGGGAGCCGCGGTACTCGTCGTTCAGGTGGCACCGGGAGAATCGCGCACCATCGTCGACGAAGACCCCGCGCCGGTGATCGCCGGTCAACCGCTGGGCCTGCCGTCGAACTCCCCCTACGTGCTCACCCGCTACGAAGTCACGGCCACGCAAGTGGTCGTGTGGCCCGATTCGGCGCCCCCGCCGACCATCGGCGACCCACTGGTGCTCGACGTCGAAGGGGGCACGTTCGGCTGCTTCGTGCTCGAGGCGCCGAACGCCTTGACGCTCGAACCGGCCACCACCTACCTCGTGGCGGCCGGGGTTCGCGATGCCAGTCAACTCCGTCTGTGGAATGACAACTTCGCCGTGAAGATCGAGGGCGGTGTGATCGGCCGGCCCGCCGATGGCGTGCTGCTGCCGGCTGCCCTCGCCGCGTTGGTGGGACAACCGGTCAGTGCCCTTCCGCCTGCGTCAGTGATCCACTCGATTCTGGAGCCCTAGCGCGATGGCGAGAACGGACGTGGTCAGGCTCGGCGACGAGGCCGGTGTCGGATCAACCAGCCGACGATCATGCCGGCAACTGCTGCGATCACGATCACGGTCCAGATCGGCGCCGATGCATCGCCGACGGCGTAGCCGACGCGGACATCGTCGCGGTTGTCCATCGCGACCAGGACGAGTGCTACCACGATCGCGGCGATCAACACCCAACGGATGATCATTGCGGCATCACGGCGATGCACCGCTCCAGCATGTTCGACTACGTCATCGCTCATTGTTCGTACCTCCGTGCGGGTTGGTCGCGACATTGGTACCCAACACGTCGGGCGCTCAACCGTCCCGGAACGTAAGTCGTCTCGAGACCGGTCGGGCGCGATTTCGGTACTGCGGCTGCTCACAGCGCGCCCGACCAGGCTCAACGGGTTCGATTTCGGTATTGGGAGTACCGAAGTCGCGCCCGACGAGTCAGCGGCTCGAGCGGGGAGATCAGCGCACCGAACCGGCGGTACACGGGTGATCTGCTCGTGGCGGCGCGGCGGCAAGTAGTGCAATCGATGAGAGATCGAGCCCCGGGCTAAGGTTCCGAGTCGTGTCGGAAGCCGGTGACGAACTGTTCGTGCCGAACACCGATGACCTGCTCGCCAACAACGTCCGCTACGTGGAGTCGTTCGCGGATCACGACCTCGCCCTCCGGCCGCGTCGCCATCTGGCAGTCGTGGCATGCATGGACAGCCGGATGGACATCTTCCAGATGCTGGGGCTCGCCCACGGCGACGCCCACATCATCCGCAATGCCGGCGGAGTGGTGACCGACGACGTCATCCGTTCGCTGGTGCTGTCGCAGCGCCTGCTCGGCACGCGCGAGATCATCTTGCTGCACCACACCGACTGCGGAATGCAACGGTTGATCGGCGACACGCTGAAGGACGAGATCGAGTCGGAGACCGGTCTGCGCCCTGCATGGGCATTCGAGAACTTCAAGGACCCGTACCAGAACGTGCGCCAATCGATCCGCCGGCTGCAGGTCAACCCGTTCATCACCTACAAGGAACACATTCGGGGCTTCGTCTACCGCGTCGAGGACGGATACCTCGAAGAGACATCCCCCTGACTCAGCCATCGGCGAGTAAGCGCCGTTCTGCTGGTGTTTAACACCGCCTCTGTTTATGCCATGACTAATCACTTGAAAGAGGATAAAGATTATATCTATGGCTTAGATATTCAGC
>JANPOJ010000410.1:0-16895 GCA_031427935.1 Ilumatobacteraceae bacterium
GGCTAGGCGTGAAGTCGGCCTGCTGTGCCGTCGACGATGCGTTGTACAGCGGCGAACTGCGTGGCGGCCTTCGGTGCTTCTTTCAGCCATTGCGTGGCCGTGTGCTCGGCGATGGCGTCGCTCACCCGGATCAATGGTTGCCCGGTCGATTGGGCCAGCACCTGCACCTGGCAGGCGCGCTCGAAGAAGTAGAGCTTCTGCCACGCGTCGGCGATATCGGTGCCGATCACCATCACGCCGTGGTTGGCGAGCATGACGACCGTGATGTCGTCGCCGATGACCTCACCAAACCGGCAACCCTCCTCGGCAGCATCGACGAGTCCGCCGTAGGCCAGGTTGGCGACGCGGTTGTGGAACAGCATCGCGTTCTGGCTGAGCTTGCTGTCGAAGCCACCGACGGTGAGCGACAACGCCGTGGCGTAAGGCATGTGCGTGTGGAACACGGCTCGTGCCGACGGCCTCGCTTGGTGGCAGCCGCGATGGATCATGAATGCCGAGGTCTCCCACTCGCCCTCGCCATCGACGACGCGTCCTTCGAAGTCGATGGTCAAGATGTCGTCTTCGGTGATCTCCGACCAGTGCGGGCCATAGCGATTGAGCAGGAACAGGTCGTCGTGGCCGGGAACGGCCAGCGAGAAGTGGTTGTCGATGCCCTCGTTGAACCCGAAGAACGCAGCGGCACGGAACGCCGCCGCCAGTTCCCGCTTGGCGGTGACTGCGACGTCGCTGGAGATCGATGATGTTGCCGACATGGCGAAAACGTATCAGGCCAAGTCCATCGCCCGGATGGGCGATGAATCAGACAGCGTCGCCGAGGTCGGCGACGACCTGCTCGATGTGCAGGCGAGCGTTGCCGATCCGGTCGCGACAGAACCCGATCAGCTCGGCGGCGCGCTTGACCTGCGCCGCCAGCACGTCGACGTCGACATCGGTGCGTTCGAGCTGGCCGAGGATCGTCTCCAACTCGGCGAGCGCCGCCGCGTATCCGGTGGCAACTGGTTCGGTCATGTCGTGGTCTCCTCGACGCGACTCGTCGCGCTTCCTTTGGCGAATGTGGTGGTGATGGTCGCGCCGGCGGCCAGATCGCCGGCGTCGCGCACGATCGTGCCATCGGCGGCGCGGGTGATGCTCCAGCCGCGCGCCATGGTGTGGACCGGATCCAGCAGGCGGACGCGGGCGGCAACCGCGTCGAGATGGCGCAGCTCGGGCTCGAGGCGGGCGGGCACCCGGGCGAGCGAGGCGCGAGCCGCATCGAGTCGATCGGTGCACCGTTCGAGGGCCCGATCGGCAGCGGCACCGAGTCGATGGTGTCGGTGGCCGAGGCGATCGTCGCTGCGCTCCACCGCGGACACGGTGGCACGACGGATCCCGTGGGCCAGCGTGGCCAACGATGTGGTGGCGTCGTGCAGCGTCCGGTTGGCGTGCCGGTCGATGGCGGTCCACACCTGCTCGACCTCGGCGCGAAAGGCGTACACGTGCTCGACCAGCGCCGCCGCACACGCTGTCGGGGTCTTCAATGCACTGTGGGCAACCTCGTCGGCCACGCTGCGGTCGATCTCGTGCCCGAGGCCGGTGAACACCGGCAACGGCGAGGTCGCGATCGCCGTGGCGATGGCCTCGTGGTCGAAGGTGGCGAGCTCGGTCTTGGAGCCGCCGCCGCGGATCAGCACCACGACATCGAGGTCGTCCTGGCGGGTCAGGGTGCGCAGCGCGCCGGAGACCATGTCGACGGCCCACTCGCCCTGCACCCGCACGTCGATGACCCGCAGCCGGAACGCCAGGCCGCTGCGGTCGAGCTCGTGGGTGAAGTCGCCCCATGCGGCGCTGGCCGTGCTGGTGACCACGCCGACCCGCAGTGGCGCCGCGGCCACGCGAGTGCGGCGGTTGGCATCGAACAGCCCGCTGGCGACCAGCCGGCGCACGACGTCGTCGCGCTCCAGCGCCATCTCGCCGAGGGTGAACCGCGGGTCGAGTCCGCTCATCTTCAAGCCGAGCTGACCCGACGGTGCGAAGTAGTCGAGGTGGCCGAAGATCCGCACCTTCAACCCATCGCCGAGTCGCAGCCGGTGCTTGGTCAGGATCGGGCGCAGCCGCATGCGCGAGTTGGCGAAGAACTGGATGTTGATCGCTGCCTTGCCGTCGTCGGTGTCTTCGACGAGGCGGAAGTAGGCGTGCGGGCCGCGCTCGCTCCACCCCTGGATCTCCCCACGAACCCATACCCCGTCGGTGAACCTACGGCGCATGGCGGAGTTGATGGCCTCGGCCAGTTCGCCCACCGAATAGGTGGGGACCCCGCCGTCGTCGAGATCGAAGTCGAACGCCACCTGACTCACGGGGGCAAGTCTGGCCGGTCAGGCGCCGAGTTCGCGCACGTTGTCGAGCTCGCCCTCGAGCTCGCCGGTCTCGTCGACCCCGAACAGCTGCCCGTCGATCGGCAACCGTTGTTTGCGACGCAGATCTTCGATGGCGTTCAGCGGACGTTCGAGCGCCCGTCGGCGGGTCGTGGCCAGCTCGTCGAAGGATCGGTTGAGCGTGTCGAACTGCCGCTTGACCTTGTCGATCGACTCGGTGTACTTGCCCCACTGCTGGCCGAACTTGCCGAGCAACTGCAGGATCTCCTGGCTGGTCTCTTCGATCACGAAGTTGTCGAACGCCTGGCGAATGACGCCGAGGAAGGCGAACAGGGTCAACGGCGAGCAGATGACGACGTTCGAGGCCATTGCCTCTTCGATCAGGCCGTTGTCGCTCTCGTGGATGAACGCACTGATGGTCTCGTTGGGGACGAACAGCAACACGTTGTCGACCGTCGAGCGGTCGTCGGTCGAGGCGTACTCGCGCCGGGCCAACTCGCGCACCCTGGCACGCACATCGCGCACGAAGGTGGCGCGGTGCGCCGATCGCTCGGCCTCGGTCGAGGCGTCGAGGTACTTGAGGTAGGACGCCATCGGGAACTTCACGTCCATGAACAGGACGTGCCCCTTCGGCAGCAGGAACGTGAAGTCAGGGATCCCGTGCCCCTCGCCGACCACCGCCGTGCGCTTGCGGTAGTTGACCCCCTCGTGGAAGCCGGCCAGGCGCAGCACGTCTTCGGCCATCCGCTCGCCCCACTGGCCGCGGGCATTGGAGCTGGCCAAGGCTTCGCGCAGGCTGTTGGTGGTGTTCGACAGCATCTGGGCGATCTCGGAGTGCACTTGTAGCGACCTGTCGACCTGGCCGAAACGCTCCGACGTTGCTTGACCGAGCTGCTGCACGAGTTGTGACAGACGGTCGATGTCGGTGCGGACCCCGGTCTGCACCTCACCGAGACGCTGGTCGATCAACTGCTGCCGCCCTGCCAAGGAGGCATCGCTCGCGAGGGTGTGGGCACCCAGCTGTTCGCGGCTCATGGTGACGGCCTGCTCGACGGCGAGCATGGCCGCCTGGCTGATGACGTCGGCCGAGATCGTGGGTGCCGCGACCGGCGCAACGACCACCGGATTGCGGCGGGCGACCAGCCAGGTCAGTGCGGCCACGGCGGCCACGAGGCAGATGATGAGTGCGAACTCCATGGTCACCATCATGACCAGGGGGTGTTACAGGGTTCGCGGATAGGCCCGCAAACACCACACAACACCTGGTCAGCCGGGGATCAGTGGCGATTCTCCAGCACGGACCTGGGCGGCGTACAGGCCGTCGAGCGCCATCAGGTTGTCGTGCGTGCCCTCCTCGACGATCCGGCCGTCGTCGAGCACCACGATGCGGTCGGCGTCGCGGATGGTCGACAGTCGGTGGGCGATCACCAAAGCGGTGCGGCCGCGCAGCGCCTCGTCGAACGCGGCCTGCACGTGAGCCTCGTTCTCGTTGTCGAGATGGCTGGTGGCCTCGTCGAGGATCATCACGACCGGGTCCTTGAGCAACAGCCGAGCAATGGCCAGGCGCTGCTTCTCGCCACCGCTCAGTCGGTACCCACGCTCGCCGACCATCGTGTCGTAGCCGTCAGGCAGTGATGCGATCGTGTCGAAGATGCGTGCCCCGCGGCACGCCGCGTCGAGCTCGGCGATCGTCGCATCGGGCTTGGCGTAGCGTAGGTTGTCGCCGATCGATTCGTGGAACAGATGCGGGTCCTGGCTGACCACGCCGATCGCGGCGCGCAGGGTTTGTTGCGTCAGGTCGCGCACGTCGTGGCCATCGACGCGGACGCTTCCCGCCGTCACGTCGTACAGCCGGGGGATCAGCCCCGCCAGGGTCGTCTTGCCCGAACCGGATGCACCGACCAGTGCCACGGTCTCGCCTGGGCGCAACGTGAGGCTCAATCCGGCGAGCACGTCGTGGTCCGGGTCGTGGCTCAGCAGCGCGCTCGGCGCTTCCAGCGATTTCACCGTGACTTCGGCCGCGGTCGGGTAGCGGAACGTGACGCCGTTGAACTCCACCAGACCCTGCGGGTCGACGAGGTCGACGGCGCCCGGTCGATCGGTGATGCTCTCCGGCGCATCGAGCACCTCGAACACTCGCTCGAAGCTGACCATCGCCGTCATCAGGTCGACGCGGGCGTTGGTCAACCCGGTCAGGGGTTGGTACACCCGGGTGACCAGCGCGGCAAGGGCGACGAGCGTTCCCGGCTTGATGTTGCCGCTGACCACCAGGTTGGCGCCGATGCCATAGATCGCCGCAGCGCCGAGCGCGCCGACCAGCCCGAGGGCGACGAAGAAGACCCGGCCGTACATTGCCGACTTGATGCCGATGTCGCGCACCTTGGACGCACGCTGCGTGAACAGCATGGTCTCGTCGTCGGACCGACCGAACAGCTTCACCAGTTGGGCGCCGGCGACGTTGAACCGCTCAGCCATCTGGGAGTTCATCTCGGCGTTGGTGTTCATCTGCTGTCGGGCCAACGCTTGGAACCGCTTGCCGACCCGCTTGGCGGGGATGATGAACAGCGGCAGCACAACCAACGCCAGCAAGGTCAGGCGCCACTCGAGGAAGACCATCGCCGACAGGGTGGTGATCAGCACGACGACGTTGCTGACCACGCTGCCGAGGGTGCTGGTGACGGCGCTCTGGGCGCCGACGACGTCGTTGTTCAACCGGCTGCTGAGCGCCCCGGTCTGGGTGCGGGTGAAGAACGCGATCGGCATGCGCTGGACCTTGCCGAACAGGGCGACACGTAGATCGCAGATCAAGCCCTCGCCGATCCGTGCCGAGCACCACCGCTGCACGATGGCCAGCAGTGCGTCGACGATCGCCGAGCCGACGACCACCGCGGCGAGCACGTTGATCAGGCCGCGATCGTGCTTGGGGATCGCGTCGTCGAGGATCGATCTGAAGGCGAACGGCGGCACCAGTTCGAGCACCGCGCTGACCACGATCGTCACGAGGAAGAAGATGATGATCGTCCGGTACGGCCTGGCGAACTGCCACGCCCGGCGCACGGCACTGCCCTGCAGGCGGGCACCCTTCACGGCGTCGTTGTCGCTTCCCAGCATCATGTGTGGGCCCATTCGCATGAGTCGAGGATACGGGTTCCGCCGAGCGTCGAGACCCGCTGGGCCATACGCTGAGCGCCTGATGCGGCGCACGGCTTCCATGATCTGTTGTGCTGTGCTGCTGGCCGGCTGCGGCATCGGCCCCGGGGTCGCGGCGACCGACGCGCAGCACTCCGACGCCACGTTCGACCCGGCCGACGATCCGTTCGGCTGGACACTGGTCGGCGACAAGGGTCGGGTCGAGATCGGCACGTTCACGGTGCCGATCGACTACAACGATCCCTCGAAGGGCACCTTCGTCCTCGACATCGCCCGTCATCTGGCGATGAAGCCGAACGAGCGGATCGGCAGTCTGCTGGTCAACCCCGGTGGGCCCGGTTTCGGCGGCACCGACTTCGCGATCTTTGCCGAGACGAACTTCGGGCAGTCGTTGCTCGACCACTTCGACATCGTGGCGTGGGACCCTCGCGGCACGGGCGAGAGCGAGCCGAAGATCAACTGCATCGACGACTACGACCACTTCTTCGCGTCCGGCGACATCACGCCGGAAGATGCCGCAGCGCGCCAACAGTTGATCGATCTCGCCAAGGAGTTCGCCACCGACTGCGTCGACAAGAACGGCTCCATCTATCAGTACGTCGGCACCAACAACTCGGCGCGCGACATGGACGGCATCCGGGCCGCGCTCGGCGAGGCGACGATCAGCTACCTCGGGTTCAGCTACGGCAGTGAGCTGGGTGCCACGTGGGCCACGCTGTTCCCCAAGACCGTCCGTGCGGCCGTGCTCGACGGCGCAGTCGACCCCACGGCGAACGCTGCCGAAAGCGAGCGCCAGCAGTTCAAGGGCTTCGAGAGCTCGTTGGATGCCTTCTTGGCAGCGTGCAGCGCCGACAGGAAATGCCCGTTCCAGAACGGTGGCGACTCCGCTGCGGCGTTCGACCAGTTGATGAAGAGCATCGACTCGGTCGCCATCCCTAGCGAACCGGGCCGCCCCGCAGTCTCGTTGGAGGTCGCCGTCGCGGCGGTCGGTGAGGCGATGTACTCGTCGGCCAGTTGGCCGGCGCTCGCCAGCGCGCTCGACGACGCCCAGCAAGGCAAGGGCGCCGGTCTGCTGGCGCTCTACGACGAGTACTACCAACGTCATCCCGACGGCACGTACGCCGATTCGCTGGAGGCCTTCCAAGTGATCAGCTGCATGGACTCCACCGAGCGTCCGACCGTGGAGGAGGACGATGCCAATGCGGTGAAGCTTCGCGAGGTGGCACCACGGTTCGAGGCCAGGACCGTGGGTGACTACGCCTGTACCTTCTTCCCGCCGACCACCGATCCGCGCATCGAGATCACCGGCAAGGGCGCCGGACCGATCGTGGTGATGGGCACCACCGGCGACCCGGCCACGCCGCTCGACGGCACGCGCAAGATGGCTGCAGCCCTCGAGCAGAGCCGGCTGGTGGTGGTCGAGGGCAACCAGCACACCGGCTACGGCCTCAACGAATGCTCCACGTCGGCGGTCGACAACTACCTGGTCGACCCGGTCGGTCACCTACCGGCCGAAGGCCTGCGCTGCTAGCAACCGGCTGCATGTGGCGGAAGGAGTGGGATTCGAACCCACGGAGACCCATAAGACCTCAACGGTGTTCGAGACCGTCCCATTCGTCCACTCTGGCATCCTTCCGGGTGGCAGGCTAGCGGGATCGGGCGGGCGTGCCTATCCGCAATGTTTCCTCAAGACGCCCGCGGTGCGTGCCGATGCAAGTTCCGTGGCGGACGCAAATCTCTTTCCTGACGAGGCCAGTTTCAGCCCTCGCCCCGCGTGGCAGGTGATCGAGGCTGCTCGTCGTCAATATCTCACGGGTGAGTTGAGACTGGCGACGAACCCGCAGACCCGGCTCTTCCTGCGTGACGGGATGGTCTACTTCGCCGAGCGGATCTCCGACGGGGCGTTGCCGATCCGCTTGATGATGGAAGGCGTGATCACCCGCGAGCAGATGCAGCGCGGCACGGTGATCGTGAATGGCGTCGAGCACGTCGGGCGGATGTTCGAGGCGGATCCGACGATCGATCGCGCATCGGTCGAACTGTGCACCGAGTTGTTCACCGACGACGTGATGGTCTCGGTCGCCAATGACGTCGTCTCCGGCTACGAGCTGGCGTTGTACCGGCGGCACCCGAGCGGCATCGACCGCTGGTATCCGCACAGCGTGCCGGTCTCGGGTCGCCAGGGAGAGGCGCGCCCCGAAGCGACGCCGGCGCCGAAGGTCGCGGCCAAGCCGAAGCCCAAGCAGGAGCACCAGCCGGCAGCTCAACCAGCGGCTCAACCAGCGGCCCAGCCGGCAGCCCAGCAGCCCCAGCCGGCACCGAGGAACAATCTCAACGCCCCGCCAATCACCCAGGCGGTGCCGGTGACTGCGCCGGTCAAGGCAACCGTGCCGCCTCCGCCGCCGATCACGCAGGCCGTGCCGGTGACGTCGCGGGCGACCACGCAGATGCCGGTCACCACCCAGCTTCCGCTGACGACCCAGGTGCCCGTGACCTCGATGCCGGCGCCAACCGCGCAGGTGCCGGTCACTGCCGCGTCTCAGGCCCAAGAGTTGGATCACACCGCCATCGCCGACGAGGTGGCCGAGGCCATCAAGCGAGCCTTCGCTGGGACGGGCGCCAGTTTCTAACCCGTCTGGGCGCGGCGGTCGGCGAAGAACGCCCGCAGCAGGCCGCCCGCTTCGTCACCGCAGACCCCCGCAGTTACCGGTGGACGGTGGTTCAAGCGTTGGTCGCCACAGATCTGGTAGAGGCTGACCACAGCGCCGGCCTTGGGATCGATGGCCCCGAAGACGACTCGACCGATGCGGGCGTTGACCAGCGCACCGGCACACATCACGCACGGCTCCAGCGTGACGTACAACGTGCAGTCGAGCAGTCGCCAATGGCCGACGACCTGGGCCGCATCGCGGATGGCCAGCACCTCGGCGTGCGCGGTGGGATCACCCGTCAGTTCACGTTCGTTGTGCCGCGCGGCGATCACCTGGCCGTCGCGCACAACGGCTGCGCCGATCGGCACGTCGCCATGGGCGATGGCCGCGGTCGCCTGGTCGAGCGCCAGGCGCATCGCCTCGTCGTCGGTCAGGCTGGCCGTCATGGCGGAGGGGGGTGGGATTCGAACCCACGGAGGGTTGCCCCTCACACGCTTTCCAAGCGTGCCGATTCGGCCGCTCTCGCACCCCTCCTGGGGCAAAGAAGGGTAGCGGTCGCGCTAGGATTGCACCACTGAACTTTGAGGGTGGCGAACTTGGCACCCGCCGGGTGAGGTGACGGTCGGGCCCTGTGCGACGGGCGTCCGGGAATCAGGTCAGGACCGGGAGGTAGCAGCCTTCAACGGTAACGCTTGTGTGCTGCAGGCAGCCTGGCCGTCACCTCACTCGGCGGGTGTTGTTCGTCCCGCCAGGCGGTCTGCCAGCCGCCTTGCTCGCTCGACGAGTTGCGGCGCGCCGAGGCGCTCGGCCATGGCGACGAACCCCGGCGTCGGGCCCTTCCACTCCCAGTCGTCGACCGTCCCGACGGGCACGTCGGTCTCGATCGTTGCGATCCGGCGGAACAGCAGCGCCAGCTCCAGATTGTCGCGGAGCGTGACGGCCAACTTCTCGGCACCGCGGAGCGCAGGCAGCCCCCAGTCGCCCGACGAGGCCGGTATCTCGGTGATCGAGCCGTACTTGGCGAGCACTGTGGCAGCGCTCTTGGCACCCCATCCGGCGAGCCCCGGATACCCGTCGGCGGAGTCGCCGACGAGCGCGAGATAGTCGGCGATCGAGGCCGGGCCGACCCCGAACTTGGCGGTCACCCCTGCCTCGTCGACGATCTCTCCCTTGCGTCGGTCGTACTGCACGACGCGGGTGCCGCGCACGCATTGCCCGAGGTCTTTGTCGGGGGTGACGATCATCACTTGGGTGACTCGCCGGTCGGCGTCAGCGACCGCTGCGGCGGCCCCCAAGGCGTCATCGGCCTCGTATTCGACCATCGCCCACGTGGTGAACCCGGCGCTGATCAGAGCTTCTTCCATGAGCGGGATCTGCTCCAACAACTCGGGGTCCATCCCCTCGCCGGTCTTGTAACCGGGCCACATGTCGTTGCGAAAGCTCTCGATCACGTGGTCGCTGGCGATGCCGAGGTGAGTTGCGCCTTCGCTGACGAGTTGCAGTGTCGAGGCCACCACCCCGATCGTCGCGGCGTAGGGAACGGTCTCGGCGTGGCGTCCCGCCTGGCCGAAATGTTGACGGAACAACTCGTAGGTTCCGTCGATCAGATGCACACGCACGAAGCCACCGTAGTCGGCAAAGATCTCTCAAGATTGGGGCAAGGTCTACCGATAAAAAGTCCGTGGCGAACGAACTACCGACTACACCGGCATGGGTGCCGGCAGCCCCGAGTGAACACCCGCCGCCCGTGCAACCCACGGCGGCCCCGTCGTCTACCGAGATACTCGCGGCAACCATTGCCGGCGCGGTCGAACGTCAACTCACGCGCTACGTGTCGACGATGTCGCGGCAGGTCGAGGCAACACGCCAGGCCGCCGAGAAGGAGCGCCTCGAAATGCGCGCTGAGTTCACTCAGCAGCTCGAGGCGTTGACCGCCAAGGTCGCAGCCAATCATCAGGCCAACGATCGCTACCAGGCTGCGCTGCAAGCCGCCCTGGAAGAGCGACTCGCCGAGTTCGCCAACCATCAGCATCAGTCCTTGACCACGATCAACGCCAAGCTGTCCAGCCTCCCGTCATTGGTGCAGGCCGAGTTGCCGGCGCAGTTCGCCTCGGTCAGCCAGGGTCTGCGCGACTACCTCGAGCACAAGACCTCGGCAGTCGAGACCCAGATCGACGAACTCCACAAGTCGAGCCGTCGCTTCGACGAGCAGGCTGCGTCGATCGTCGCCCACATCAACGAGACCGTTGCCGCGTTGTCGCGTCGCATGGACGACGGCGACCGGACGGTGACCCGTGCAGTCGACCAACGCCTCGGCGACGTGCGCGGATTGGTCGAACAAGCGGGCGCCGATGTGGCACGCCAACTTGCCGAACACGGCCAGATCCTGTCGCAGCGCGTCGACGCCATCGACATGAAGATGGTCGATCGAGCCATCGCCATGGAAGAGCGGATCAACGACCACAACGGCGTCAAGATCGCCAACCTCGAAGCATCGATCGGCCGCCTCGGCGCCGGCTTCGACGACGCCATGGGCGCCCTGTCGAAGCGGCTCGTCGATCTCCAAGCGAAGCTCTTGGAAGCCGGCTATCGCATGGACGGCCTTGCCGCCGACGTTGCCAAGGTCGACGAAGAAGCGATCAACGCGGTGAAAGAGCAGCTCTCCAGCGCTGTCGGTGAGGCGATGCTCGTGCGCATCGAGGTCGACCGCTTCATCGCATCCCAAGGGGAGAAGTTCGACGCCACCGCGTTGCGGATGTCGGAGATCGAGGCGCAGTTGGCCGACACGATGGACGTCAGTGAGGCCGTGCAACTCGAGCGCCTCGAAGAGATCGAGCGAGCACTGCTCGAGCTCAACCCCAATCAATTCGTCCGCAAGGTCGAAGCGAGCTCCGGTGGCGGATTCCCCTCACCGAGCACCAATCCAACGCTGCCGGCGGGCGGCGCAACTACATCATCGGAGCCCAGCTACTCGTCGTACTGACGCGGAGCTGGTAACGCCCTCACCGGCGGGAGACGGGCACTATGGCGCTGTTCCAGAAGACAAGAGAATCGGCCGACGCATCGCCGTCATTGCCACGTCCGCAGGCCGCTCTTGCGGTACCCGGAGAGGCGTCAGCCGAGTGCATGCGGGTCGGTCAGATGCTGGTCGAGAGTGAGCAACTCAGTGCCGAGAACTTGGCGAGTGCGCTGGCAGGCGCCAATGGCGACCTGTTGCAGTTCGCCGACATCGTGCTGGGGCGTTTCGCCGTCGATCGCGGTGAAGTGGCCAAAGCAATCGCACTGGTCACCGAGGTCGCCCTGCTCGACTCCAAGTCGATCGAGTTGCCGGAGAACGCGAAGGAGTTCCTCGACGAGAAGATCGTCCGCGCCCACTGCGTGATCGGCATTGCCGAGGAGGGCGGGGCAATCGTCGTCATCGCCGCCGACCCGAGCCCGGCCCGACGCCGCGCCGTCGAGGCGGCCGCCGGCCGACCTGTCCGCTGGACGGTTGCAGACCCGGCCACCATCCGCACGTTCATCGACCGCACCTACCGCGCCGACGACGAGATCGAAAAGTTGGTCAGAGTCTTCGAAGTCGGCGACGATCAGAGCAGAGTCGCTGCAGTAGCTGCGGAGGTCAGCCTCGACGACCAGGCGCCGATCATCCAATTGGTGAGCCGGATCGTCAGCCAGGCGATGCGCGATCGCGCGTCCGACATCCACATCGAGCCGCTCGACGAGAAGATGCGCATTCGGTTCCGAATCGATGGCCACCTCGTCGAGGCCTTCAGCTTGCCGATCAGCGCCCACGGTGCTCTCACGAGCCGTCTCAAGATCATGAGCGGAATGAACATCGTCGAGAAGCGCAAGCCGCAGGATGGTCAGTTCTCCACCGTCATCGATGGCAAGGACGTCGACGTCCGTGTCGCCAGCGTGGCGACCGTGTTCGGTGAGAAGATCGTCATGCGTATCCTCGACAAGAGCCGATCGATGATCGGTCTGGCAGAGCTCGGCTTCCCGCGCGAGACGTACCTGCACTATTCCAAGATGATCCATTCGCCGTTCGGGATGGTCATCTGTGCCGGGCCGACCGGCGCCGGCAAGACCACCACGTTGTATGCCTCGCTGCTGGAAGTCAATTCCACCGGGATGAACGTCACCACGGTCGAAGATCCCGTTGAATACGTCTTTCCCGGCATCAACCAGATCCAGACCAACGAGCAAGCCGGCTTGACCTTTGCGACAGGGCTCAAAGCAATTCTTCGTCAAGATCCTGACGTGATCCTCGTGGGTGAGATCCGAGATGCCGATACAGCCCGTATCGCTGTTCAGTCTGCTCTCACTGGTCACTTCGTCTTGTCGTCACTGCACGGCACAGACTCGGTCGCCGCGCTCCATCGATTCCTCGACATGGGCATCGAGGCGTTCCTCATCGCCTCGGCGGTCGTGGGCGTGATCGGACAGCGCTTGCTGCGCCGGATCTGCGATTCCTGCAAGGAGCCGTACTCCCCTGGGGCAGACGAGATAGCGGCCTTCCGCCAGCACACCGGCGGCAGCGACAAGTCGCAGTTCTTCCACGGTGCCGGCTGCAACTACTGCGCAGGCACCGGTTACCGAGACCGCATCGGTGTGTACGAGCTGTTGCGAATCACGCCGGAGCTTCGCCGCCTGATCGTCGGCTGGGCAACCACCGAAGAACTCCGGCGCCTCGCCGTCGCCCAAGGAATGCGCACGATGCTGCGCGAAGGCATGGCGCTCGTTGAGAACGACGTCACCACCGTCCCCGAAGTCATCAAGACCCTGTACGCCAGCTAGGAGCCCACAAAATGCCAAGGTTCGCATATGCAGCCATCGACGCCAGCGGAGCGTCTATCGAAGGTGTGACCAAAGCCGACACGATCGGCGACGCCCGCGCGTCTCTACTGGACCAAAACCTGTACCCGGTCAAGATCCAGGAGAAGCGCGGAGCGCTCGACTTCGAGCTGACCAAGGAGAAGGTCAAGAAGAAGGAGCTGATGCACTTCACGCGCCAGCTCGCGGTCTTCGTGAAGGCCGGCATCCCGATCACCGAGGCGATGCAGATCATCGGTGACGAGACTGAGGACGTCGCCCTGCAGCGGACGATCACCATGATGGTCGACGATCTGCGCAACGGCGGCACCCTCTCCGAGGTAGCGGGCAAGCATCCGGAAGCCTTCCCGAACTACTACATCGGAATCGTCCAGTCGGCCGAGCTCACCGGAAAGCTCGATGAGACGCTGGAAAGCCTCGCTGGTTACCTGGAGCGAGAAGTCGAGACCCGGTCGAAGGTCGTCTCGGCCCTTTCCTATCCCGGGGTGGTGATGGTGATGGCGATGTTCACGGTCGTGGTGCTCGCTGGCTACGTGCTTCCCCAGTTCAAGCCGCTCTTCGAGGAACTCGATGCCAAGCTGCCGCTGACCACGCGCTCGCTGCTGTTCGTGGCGACGCTGTTCAGCTCATTGTGGTACATCCCGTTCAGCTTCTTCTGCGCCGTTGCGGGCGGGATGTACTGGCTTTTCAAGACCGAGGGTGGCCGACCGGTCAGGGACAAGCTGGTCTTGAGGATCCCGGTGATCAAGGGCATCGTCGAGTACGCCATCCTCGAGCGCTTCTGTCGCATCCTCGCGGCGATGGTCAAAGCGGGCGTGCCACTGCCCGACGGGATGAAGACCACGACCGATGCCACATCCAACGTCGTGTTCCGCGAGCGACTGGAGATTGCTCAGGCCGAGATGTTGGAGGGTGCCGGCTTTGCCAAGCCGCTGGCCGCCACCGAGCTCTTCCCGGGTGCTGCCAAGCAGATGTTCAAGGTTGGCGAAGAGACCGGCACGCTCGACCAGCAACTCGAGGTGGCCAGCATCTACTTCGACCGTGAGCTGGAAAGCCGGATCAAGCGCTTCACGACGATGTTCGAGCCGATCATGATCATCTTCGTCGGTGTGATCGTCGGGTTCGTGGCTGTCGCTCTGGTGCAGGCGATGTACGGGGTGCTCCAAGGGGCGAAAGACGCCGGGTGACGTTCCGCCGGAAGCGCGGCGACGCGAAATGAGGTCGTCCCCTGTGTCGACGTGATCATTGCGATCGCGTTGATCGGCATGCAGCTCACCCGTCGTCTCGCTCGTTGCCAGCCGCCTCGACTGGATCCCTTTTCAGACACCGCAGGTACGCCTTCGATCGGACGATCTCCAGCCGAAACCGGCTGACCTACAACAAACCCCATCGGGAGTGTCGGAGAGACGGTGTAATTGGGATCTGGTCTGAGAGGGTGAGCTATGGCTCGCCGGACCTATGTCCGATGCATCGAGTGTTTCGATGGTTGACCCGGAGCTCGCCCAGCAGCTCGACGATCGAGCCAAGGCTGAGGGGGTGAAATTGACTGGCCCTGGCGGTCTGTTGGGCGATCTGACCAAGCGAGTGTTGGAGGCCAGTCTCGAGGGTGAGATGGATGGCCATGTCGGATATGCCAAACACACGGTCGAGGGCCGTAACGGAGCCAACTCTCGCAACGGGAAACGAACCAAGACCGTGATCACCGATGTCGGCCCGGTCGATATCGAGGTCCCGCGGGATCGTGATGGGACGTTCGAACCGACCATCGTGCGCAAGCATCAACGCCGTCTCGGCGGCGTCGATGACATGGTCCTGTCGCTCAGCGCCAAAGCTTCACCGAGTTCGCTGCGACCTGGGGTGACAAGTATCCCGGGATCATCCGCATGTGGGAATCGGCATGGGCCGAGTTCGTGCCGTTCCTGCCGTTCCCCGTGGAGGTCCGCAAGGTGATCTTTTCAACCAACGCAATCGAGTCGCTCAACGCCAGATTCCGGCGCGCCGTCAGAGCACGCAGGCATTTCCCCAGCGAGCAAGCAGCGATCAAATGCCTCTACCCCTGGTGATCAGATCTCTTGACCCAACCGGACGCGGCAAGCAACGATGGGCGGTGCGCTGGAAGCCCGCGCTCAACGCCTTCGCCATCATGTTCGAAGACCGACTGTTCACCACCAACCAATGACCGACCCAGACTCGGTTGTACCGAAATTCCGACAGTCCCTTGGTCCTCTGGGGCGGCACGGCGGTTCCGGAAGGGTGGCCGACACGTGCGAATCAACAACCTCGTTGTCAACACAAGTTGGGCGACGCTCGGAGGTCGCTCAACCGTTCACGAGTAGGTCGTCTGCGGGCGAGCGAGGGATCATCCTCCGACGGACTGGTCAGTCAAGCACTCGCCACGAGTTGATCGCCGTGTCGATTCCGTCGTCGCTGATCTGCACGATCGCGCGCATGGTCGTCGACTGGCCGGCCTTGCTTGCCTTGGCATCGAGGATCACCGTGACCGGGATCGGGCCGGATTCGATTCGGATGACAAAGTTGGAGGCCGACGCCGACGACTGCAGATCGATGCGGGCGAACACTGCGCCCCCGAGCAACTGGCCATCCGCCACGTTGGTGACGTTGCCGAATGTGAGCTGGGCCTTCGGTGCCCATGCGAGGCCGTGGATCACCATGTCTTGGTTCGGTGAACCGGACTTCGAGGACAGGATGTCATCGTTGTATCCGAGTGAGCTGGCTTTGTATCCGACACCGGTGGTGCTGAGGGCCTGGATGCTCACGACGCTGTTGCCCTGCCTTCGGCGGAGAACCTCGAACTTGCCCTTGTCGATGTGGATGCTGCTTGATCCCCCGAGGTAGAAGGTCGCCCCAGGAGCGCTCCCACTGCTCGCGTCGGCGCTGACTGCATTTGCGCACTTCGGGCTCGGGACAAACTGCTGATCGCCGTAGAGGGGGGCGCTCGCCCACCCGGCAATGATGGTCTTGTCGACGTTGAGGGCGACATCTTCGAGGTAGTACTCGCCAGCCTTGAAGTAGTTGTCGGAGCCGAGCGCCGGGAACGTTGCACCTATGTACTTTCCTGGCGACCAGACTTTGCAGCCACTTCCATCGACTGTCGGGATGGCGGCCGGCAGCGTCGGAATGGTCACGGGCGGAGCGGTGTACAGCTGGTCCCAGGGCTTGTCGAGGCAGAGCATGCCGCGCAGGATCGGCTTGAACGTCAGGTCAGTCGGCACGCCCGGTGGCGCGTTCTCGACGTTGTCGCAGTTCGCAGTCGTGTCGCTGTACCACAGATCGCCGTCTTCGATCTGGACCGGCGCTTGGAGATCGATCTTGCTCGGGTTTGCCACGTAGACGGGCCCACCCAGCAGCTTCTGTTTGCCCGCACCGCCCTGGCTGTGGAGGGTCCACTGGCCGGGGGGGACGCTTTGACCGGTCACGACGACAGCCCAACCCTGTACGTCGCCGAACCCGGTGCCGGCCTTTTTGCACGTGACGGTGACCTGTGAGTCGTTCACCACCGCCGGAAAAGGAATCTTGTAGCCGGTGTTGCCGAGCGAGGTGAAGCAGCCGGCGTAGGACTGTAGGGAAAGTCGTTCGATCCCGTACCGCAGTCCGCCGTCAGCGGCAGCCAGCCGGTCGGCGCGATCCTCCACCACTCTCGAGTAGCGAAGGCCGGCGGAGACGTAGCCGGCCAACCCCACGACGACAGCCCCCAGGACGACGGTCATCACCATCACCAAGGGAAGGATGCTCCCGTCGTCTCGACGGGCCGTTCTGAAATGGTTCCTCACAGCGTGACCTCCAAGTTCACGGACCCGATGACCAGCGAAGTCGCCTCCTACAACGAGCGCGCCCGCGAGGCCGTGGCCAAGGGCGAGCATTTCGAACGCACCGTCCAGACCGGCTTCGA
>JANPOJ010000411.1:0-12824 GCA_031427935.1 Ilumatobacteraceae bacterium
CTTGCCGCTGCCGGTCGGTGCACAGACCAGCGTGTGGCCTCCACCGAGGATCGCCGGCCAGCCTTCGATCTGCGGCTTGGTGGGCGCGGGGAACGATGCCGCGAACCAGGCCCGCACCGCCGGCGAGAACGCCTCGAGCACCGGGTGATCAGCCATCGCGTCAGGTTACGCCAGGGGTGTTGCACGCCGTCCTGCGGCGCCGACTGTCGTTCAGCCGTGAGTCGGATCGCGCGACGGGTCGCAACACCGGACTCACAGCGGTCCGATCGACCTCGAACTGTGAGTCGGATCGTGCCGCACGTCGCGACTCCTGACTCACACCGCGTCGGAGCGCCCAATGACGCTCGCCCGCTCGCACCACTCGGGTCAATCGAGCGAGGGTGGGGTGATGTTTCGTTCGGCGAGGATCTGGCGGGCGGTGACGATGAGTTGTTGGTGAAGTCTGGTGAGGTCGTCATAGCGCCCGACGTCGGCACCCATCAAGGCCCGCTCGGCCTGGGCGACGGCGGTGTTGTAGACGGTCCAGAGATCGACTTGCCGCTCGCAATCGGCGTCGGCGACGGCGACCTGCTTCTCGCGAACGGTCGGGCTGCCCTCGAACGGCGAGTAGCGACGGGCCAGTTCGTCGGGGCTTGCCGCGGTCTCACCAACGGAGGTCTGCATGCACTCGGACCAGGCCGAGAGCGCCGCGACGAGCGCCGGCGCCGTGGCCGCCGCCGACACGGCGTTGTTGCGCACTACGTCGAACGGCGCGGTGTACTGCTGGCTGAGGTAGCCGTCGCCGAACCTCTCCGATCGCACACGGAAGCACCCACCGTTCTGCGTGCCTCCGATCACCGATCCATCGGGAGCTGTGAACGGGACCACGTCACTCGGCCCGCCCATCAGGTCTTCACCGAAGCGTTGGTTCTCGGCCGGACTCAACCCAGCGGCATACGTGTCGGTCGGGTCCACCACGGCTTCGTGGTAGCCGAGTGCCCGAGCAGCGGCACCGCGGACATCGTTGTTGGCCCACGAGCCGAAGGCGATCGCCTGCTCACCGGCAGTTCGAACCGGGTACACCCAGCCCTTGGCCTCCATGCAATCCTGGATGATCGCCTGTTCGGCCATCGCCATCACGAGTCCATCCTCTCGGCTGAGCGTTGCACCGGTGGCCGGCAATCCAGCGGGCAGCGGCGGCACGCGCAGATCGCTCATCACCAGTTCAGGCACCGTGCTCGACGTCGGCACCGTGACACCGCCCGGCCCGAGGGCGAGGAACGCCTGCAGCCGCAAGCCTTCGATGTGGATGTGGCTGGTGACGCCACCCTCGGTTGACGTCTGATCGAAGTCACCGGTGAATGCCGAACCCAACGGCGAACGGAAGAAGTCACCTGTAAAGGTCACCCAATCACCCTTCGCCTTGCCGTTGTAGGTCCGAAACTCGTTGGAGGCCCATTCGTTGCCATCGTTCTGGAAGTAGATGTTGAGTCGCATCTCGACGCCATGCTCGGTCCAGATCAACTCCAATGTTTGGTAGTTGGCATTTCCCGCATCGCTGTTGATATCGACCTTGGCGCCCTCCGACGTGAACCGCTGACCGCCTACATCGATCCACAAGTCGTCGGCAGTGAGTGACACCTGCTGGGTGACAAACGCGAACCTCGACCGCCCTGAAGGTCCAGACGCTGACGAGTCGGTGTCTCGCCGAGCCAGGGCGAACAGGCCGCCGACAACCAAGGCGAGCGTCGCGGCGATAGCCACCAGTTGCCTCCAGTCGCGGCGCCGGGGTGCCACCACGCGAGCGTCGGCATCACCGTCGATCACCGCGTCGAGCTGGTCGATCGGGCGGGCCGCGGCGGCATGCTCGAACAGCATGGTCGTCACTCGGGTTTCGAAATCGCTCATCACAGAACCTTCCTCATTGCGGCCAAGCCGCGATCGATCCATGGCCCGACCGAACCGGGCGCACAGCCCAACGCTTCGGCGATCTCGTTCGTGGTGGCCCCGGCGTAGAAACGCAACACCACCGCGGCGCGATGATTGAACGGCAGCTGAGCCAGCACATCGGCCAATGACTCGCTCGTCGCATCGTTGGTGTCGGGGCTGTCGATGCGTCGAAGCAACCGGCTCGATGACGTTCGTCGGCGGCCGGCGTCGCGACAGCCATTGAGTACCGCTCGGTTGAGGTAGGCGGCCGGCTGTTCGAGTGCGGTCCAACGTTGAAATACGCCGGTCATCGCCTCGTGGACGACATCGTTGGCAGCCTCGTTGTCGCCGAGCAACAGGTAAGCGCGGCGAACCTGGGCATCGAGCTCGGCTCGATAAAAGGCGCTGAACTCGACATCCGTCGTCTCCACCGCCTGCACCCCTTCCGCTCTCATGGCGTATTCAACGCACGAACCCTGCAGATTGATACACACGAGGTGGTTTCTCGTCGACAACCCGGGCGGGTTGGCGTCGCGAAACACGCCGATAGAGTTGAACGACCCATGACGCAGCAGCACCCCGATCTTGCCGCCGAACAGGACTTCATCGAGCACGCCTACCGTTGTCTCGAGGTCAGCCGCGATGCGGCGTGGCGGATGCGCAACCTCCACGAGGGCACCCTCGGAGGCACGTTTCAGGCGCGCTACGAGCGCGACGTGTTCGACGAGGCCGTGGTCAACCGCCTGACCCAGCTCGACCTCGGCAACGCTGCCCTGGTGTTCGGGCGCATCGACCGCATGGCCGAGACCCCCGACGGCCTGGAGACCTTCCACATCGGCCGCCTGGCGATCGCCGACGAGGAGAGCGAGCCCGTGGTCGTCGACTGGCGGGCGCCCGTCGCCGAACCGTTCTACCGGGCGACCGGCCGCGAGCCGATGGGCCTCGCCCGCCGGCGACACTTCGCCGTGCAGGGACGCACCCTGCTGGGCCTGGAAGACGAGCTGTTCGGCGAGGGTCACCTCGGCGTCGGTCACGACGACGGCCTGGCCACCGCCGACGGCAATGGGCAGCGTCTCGGCCCCGACTCCGGGTTGCGCGGGTACAGCACGCTGATCGCCGCACTCGAGCGCGGCCGCACCGGCCAACTCGGCGACATCGTCGCCACTATCCAAGCCGAGCAGGACGAGATCATCCGCAGCCCACAGTCCGGCGTGCTGGTGGTGCAAGGTGGTCCGGGCACCGGCAAGACCGTCGTCGCCCTCCACCGCGCCGCCTACCTGCTCTACACGTACCGATTCCCGCTCGAGGATCAAGGTGTGCTCGTGATCGGCCCCAACCGGGTGTTCCTGCGCTACATCGAGCAGGTCCTGCCGTCGCTCGGCGAGGCGGGGATCGAACAGGTCGTGCTGGGTGATCTGGTGCCCGACGTCGACTGGGCCCGCTACGGCGTCGATCGGCCCGATTCGCCCGTCGCCGCCACGGTGAAGGGCAACATCCGCATGGCCGATGTGATCGACCAAGCCGTTACCGACCGCGAACGTCCGCTGCGCGAGGAAGTCGTCGTGCCGTTCCGCACCGGCTACCTGCGGCTGCGCGTCGAGGAGACCCAGCGCATCGTGCGGTCCGCACAGCGCCGGTTCCGACGCCACAATGCGGCCCGCCGCTGGGTCGAGGGTGAGATCTGGTCGGCGATGGCAGCAACGTGGCGTGACGGCACGGTGACGGCGCACGACGTGAAGGAAGCGGTGCGCTCGCTTCACGAGATCCGCGCCGCACTGGAGCGCATGTGGCCGCTGCTCACGCCTGCGCAGCTGCTCCACGACCTGTTCGGGAGCAAGGCGTTGTTGAAGCTGGCCGCCGCCAAGCACTTGCAGGAATCCGAATACCTCGCCCTGTATCGACCGCGCCGTGATGATGTCAAAGGTGTTCGCTGGACGGAGCACGATGTCGCCTTGCTCGACGAGGCCCGCAGCTACCTCGGTGCCAAGAAGTCGACCGGGCAGAACGGTCAGAACGCGAACCACAACGGGTTGGCTCAACCCGACGCCGAGGAGATCCGGACCTACGGTCACATCGTGGTCGATGAAGTGCAGGACCTCACGCCGATGCAGTTGCGGATGGTCTCGCGCCGCTCGCTGAACGGCAGCATGACGGTGGTCGGCGACATCGCCCAGGCGACCGGTGCGCTGGCGCCCAACGACTGGGCCGATGTGTTGCGCTACCTGCCCGAGCACAAGCCGTCACGGGTGATCGGGCTCAGCGTCGGCTATCGCATCCCGGCCCAGATCATGACCCTGGCCAACCAGGTGATGCTGGCGGCGACGCCAACCCTGCGGGCTCCGACGAGCGTGCGCCAGAGCGACGATCATCCCGAGTTCGTGCACGCGACGGCCGATGGCCTGCTGATCGCCGTCGCCGAGGCGACCAGCAAGCTCACCCAGGAGATCACCGGCGGCACGATCGCCGTGGTGGCACCGGACTCGATGGTTGAACGCGTCTCACAGGCGCTGGCGGCCGCTGGGATCGATCACGGCAGGGCGACACGAACCGGTTTGGAGATGGGCGTCACCGTCGTACCGGTCAGCGTCGTGAAGGGTCTCGAGCTCGACGGCGTCGTGGTGGTCGAACCGGCCAGCATCGTCGCCGAGGAGCAACAGGGCCTGCGAGCGTTGTACGTCGCGCTGACACGCAGCACACGGCGACTGACGATCGTGCACGCCGACGAACTCCCGGCAGCTATGGGAGTGACAAGTACGCCTGCACCAGGTCCTTGAGGCTGCGGTAGACCTTGTCGGCTGCTGCCGGGCGGTTCAGCCTCGCAGCGTCACGGCCCTTGACGATCTCGGCGGCGATCTCCGTGGCGATGTCTCGATCCTTGCCGCTGACCTCGGCCTGCACCGCGGCCCACAATGCCTCGACCCGTTCGACATTGGCGGTCTTGTCGCCCTGATCGGCGATCAGGTTCGACAGATCGGCCGCCGTGGAGACCAGCATCGGCAGCAGTTCTGCCGCCGAACCCTTCGGCAGGACCGTCGTGGTCGGCGCCGCGGTCTGGGTGCTGATCGAGGTGTCGTACGTCGTCGCCGCACACGACGCGGTCGATGTGGCCAGGATGAGGACGGCCAGGGTGCTCCCGAGCCTCACGCGATGACCAGGATGCGGGCGCTGGCGAACGAGCCGACACCCACGTGATGGCCTTCGATCTCGATGGTCATGGTGCCGTCGGGTGATGCAGCTGTCAGCAGCCCACTGCGGCCCGGCAAGATGCTGGCCTCCTCGAGGAAGTCGAGCAGTCCCGGGGTGAATTCGAGCTCTTCCGGGATGCGGTTGATCGTGAACGATTTGCCGACCTCGACATCGGCGAGGGGCACCAACACCGGCTCGAGGTACAACGACCCGGGGATCGGATTGCCGTGCGGGCACGTTGTCGGGCTACCGAGCACGCGGTCCATCGCCTGCTCGACCGCATCGCTCATCACGTGCTCCCACTTGCCGGCTTCGTGATGGGCCTCGGCCCACGACAGGCCGAGCATGTCGGTGAGGAAGCGCTCCGCCAGGCGATGCCGACGGACGACGAGTTGGGCCAGCGCCTGACCGGGCAGGGTGAGCTTGATCGCACCATCGGTCGTGATCAAACCCTCGGCACCGAGCCGGCGGATCATCTCGCTGACTGCGGGTCGACTGACCTGCAACCGTTCGGCGATGCGGGCCTGAATGACCGCGACGTCGTCCTCGTCGAGTTCGAAGATGCACTCGCAATATTCCTCGAAAGCAGGGTGGTGCTCTCCGGACGCGGGCATACAGAACAGGCTACCGGTAGCGTGCGACACGCATGTCCATCGCGCCGTTCCTCCTGGCAGCCACCGGCCGTCACGGCGTTCGAACCCCTGTGTGGTTCATGCGCCAGGCGGGTCGCAGCCTTCCCGAGTACCGCGAGCGACGCGGTGAGGGCAGCATTCTCGACGCCATCAAGCAGCCAGACCTCGCTGCCGAACTGACCCTGCAGCCCGTTCGCCGGTACGGGGTCGACGCCGCCGTGTTGTACAGCGACATCGTGGTGCCTGCTCACGCTGTCGGGTTCGGCATCGATGTTGCCCCGGGCACCGGGCCGGTGTGCCCGGCACCCTTGCGGACCGCCGCCGACCTGGCCCGTCTGCGACCCTTCGAGCCCGACACCGACGCGGCCTATGTCGCCGAGACGGTCAAGATCCTGGCCGACGAGTTGGCCGACTCGGTGCCGCTGCTGGCGTTCGCCGGTGCCCCGTTCACCGTTGCCAGCTACCTGATCGAAGGTCGCCCGAGCCGGACCTACGAGCACACCAAGCGGTTGATGCACGCCGACACGGCACTGTGGCACCGGGTGATGGAACGCCTGGTGCAACACGCCACAGCGTCGATCGGCAGCCAACTCGACAGCGGGGCGCGGGCGTTCCAACTGTTCGACTCGTGGGCCGGCGCGCTCAGTCGCGCCGACTACGACACGTTCGTGCTGCCCCACTCGACGGCGATCTTCTCGTCGCTACGGGCCAGCCACCCCGACGTGCCGGGCATCCACTTCGGCATCGGCTGCGACCATCTCCTCGAGTCGATGCACTCCGCCGGAGCCAACGTGTTGGGCCTCGACTGGCGCACGCCGATCGCCGCTGCCCGGCGCCGGATGGGCGACGATCTCGTCGTGCAGGGCAACCTCGACCCTGCCCTGGTGTTGGCCGGAACCGAGACCGCACTCGCGGGCACCGACGCCGTGCTTGCCGACAACGGATTCGGCGAGGACGGTCGGCGCCACCCTGGCCACATCTTCAACCTCGGCCACGGGGTGCAACCCAACACCGATCCGGGTGTGCTGCGCGCCGTGGTCGACCACGTGCGCGAGCACAGCGCAGCATGAGCGAGACCCGAACCGCAGTGCTGCTGATGAGCTACGGCACCCCGCGCACACCGGCCGACATCTTGCCGTACTACACCGACATTCGCCGCGGACGCCCGCCCACCGACGAGCAGTTGGCCGAGCTGACCGGTCGCTACGAGGCGATCGGTGGGATCTCGCCGTTGGCGCAGCGCACCGACGCGCAGCGTGTCGCGCTGCAGGCGGCGCTCGATCACGCAGCTGACGGCCAGTACAAGGTGACGCTGGGGATGAAGCACGCCGCGCCGTTCATCGAAGACGCAGTCGCGGATCTCGCCGAGCACGGCTTTCGCCGTGTGGTCGGGCTGGTGCTGGCGCCGCACTACTCGGCGTTCTCGGTCGGTCAGTACCTCGATCGAATGACCGCGGCTGCCGAACCGCACGAGATCGAGGCACTCGGCATCCGCAGCTGGGCAACCGAGCCGGCGTTCATCGAGTTCGTCGCCACAGAGGTGACGGGCAAGCTGGCCAGCATGCCCGAACAGACTCGGGTCCTGTTCACGGCGCACTCGCTGCCACAGCGGATCCTCACCTCCAACGACCCGTACCCGACGGAACTGCAGGCGACAGCGCAACACGTGGCCGCCGTCACCGGCGTCGAGAACTGGGGCCTTGCGTGGCAGAGCGCCGGGCGCACGCCGGAGCCGTGGTTGGGGCCCGACATCTTGCAGGTCATCGACGAACTTGCCGACGACGGTACGACGCGGGCGGTGCTGGTCAGTGCAGTCGGGTTCGTCGCCGATCACCTCGAAGTGCTCTACGACCTCGACATCGAGGCCAATCGGCGCGCCGCTGGGCACGGCCTGGCGTTCGCCCGCACGGCATGCGTCAACGACGATGCCACCGTGATGGCCGCCCTGGCAGATCGCGTCATCGGCGCAACGTGAGCAGCGACCGTCACATCGCCGTGATCGGCGGCGGCATCACCGGTCTTGCTGCATCGAACGCGGTGGTGGAGCAGGGCGCGCGGGTCACGCTCTTCGAGGCGAGCGAACGACTCGGAGGGATGATCCGCACGACGCCGTTCGCCGGGCACCCGGCCATCGACGAAGGCGCCGATGCCTTCCTGGCGCGAGTGCCATGGGCCAGTGACCTGGCTCGCAAGGTGTCGCTCGGTGACTCGCTGACGTCGCCGGCGGTGGGCAAGGCGGCCGTGTGGTGGAACGGCTTGCACGACATCCCCGATGGTCTGTTGCTCGGCATGCCGACCGACCTGTTCGGTGTCGCTCGGTCTGGTTTGCTGTCGCGACGCGGCAAGCTCCGTGCTGCGTTGGAGGTCTTCCGACCTCGCACCGAAACCACATCCGACTCGATCGGCAAGTACGTGCGCGCGCGCTTCGGCAACGAGGTGCACGAGCGACTGGTCGACCCGTTGGTGGGCAGCATCTACGCCGCCGATACCGACGACTTCAGCCTGGTCGCGGTCCCCCAACTGGCCGAGCTGGCAGAACGTTCGCGCAGCGTGCTGCTGGCCGCGCGGCGCACCGCCGCTTCCGCTGCGACCGGCCCCGTCTTCTACGCGCCGACCGCAGGCATCGGAGCACTCGTCGATGCCGTCGCTGCGGTGGTCGGCGCTCGCGGGGGCGAGGTACGACGTGGTGCCGCGGTCAGCGAACTGGCAGCCGATGGTGTCCAGTGGCGGGTGGACGGCGAGGTGTTCGACGGTGTCGTGCTGGCCTGCCCGGCGCGCTCCGCAGCGGCCCTGTTGGCCACGCTCGCACCACCGGCCGCCGCAACCTTCGCCGCCATTCCGACCGCGGATGTCGCGCTGCTGACGCTGGCACTGCCGAATGTCGGCTGGCCGGCTCGGTTGCACAAGCTGTCGGGCTATCTCGTGCCGAAGCCCCAACAGCGACTGGTGACCGCTGTGTCGTTCGGCTCGCAGAAGTGGGCTCACTGGGCCGATGCCGATCAGGTGATCCTACGGGTCTCGCTGGGCCGCGACGGCTTGTCGGCCCTGCACCTGTCCGACGAGGAGCTGCTGGCAGATGCGCTCGATGAGCTGCACCTCCACCTCAAGTTCGACGCCCAGCCGACCGCGGTGCGAGTCAGCCGGTGGGCGAGCGCGTTCCCCCAATACCGGCCTCACCACGGGGCGACGATCGCCACAGCCGAGCACTCGTTGCCCAAGGGGATCGCCCTCGCAGGGGCCAGCTACCACGGAATCGGGATACCGGCGTGCATCCGATCCGCACAACAAGCCGCCGCCGCGGTGCTGATGCGCTGACTCGCTGGCAGACTGTTCCATGCGGCGTCGGTCAATCGCAGTGGGCTTCGTAGCGCTCCTGTGCCTCGGTGGGTGCGGAGACGACCAGTCATCCGCGACCGCTGCCACGCCCGGACCCACCTCCAGCACGGTCACGACATCGACCACCACACCGGCGACGACCTCGACCACATCGACGACCTCCAGTACGACCTCGACCTCGTCGACCACCACCTCGACCACCACCCCGACGACGTCAACGACGACCACCGTCGCTGACACGCTGCCGAACCCGGAGGCCGTTCCGGCCGACCCGCGGGCAGCAGAGCCGCTGGTCCAGCTGGGCACCATCGAGATCCCCAAGATCGGTGTGTCGAAGCCGTTCTTCGAGGGGATCACCCTGACCACGCTCGACCATGGTCCGGGGCACTGGCCCGGCACGGCGATGCCCGGTCAACAGGGCAACGTCGTGGTCGCCGGTCACCGGGTCAGTCACGACAAGCCATTCCGCCATCTCGAGCAGCTCGAGCCGGGCGACGACGTGATCTTCACGACCGACGCCGGTCAGTTCGTGTACAAGGTCACGAGCACCGAGGTCGTGTACCCGAGTGCGGTGTGGATCGCCGATCAGACCCCGGACTACACGGCCACGTTGTTCGCCTGTCATCCGGCCGGATCGACCAAGCAACGCATCGTCGTGCACCTCGTCTACGCGCCGAACGGCTAACGGTCTGCGCGCCGACCTGGCGGCTATGGTCGCTCGCTGATGTCGATACGTCTTCCACGCTTGTCGACCTCGGCCGCGTTGGCGCTCGGCGGAGGTCTGAGCGTCGCCCTCTCGTTGCCGCCCTGGGGCATCTGGCCGATGGCGTTCGTCGGCATCGCCATGTTCGAGATGGCCCTCGGCGAGAACGCATCGCCTCGTCAACGGGCTGCGCGTGGCTGGCTGTTCGCAGCCGCGTGGATGTTGCCCGGCATGGCGTGGATGTGGTCGCTGACCGTGCCCGGCTACTTCGTGGCCGCGGCGATCTTCGCCGGGTTCCACGCCCTCGCTGCCGCCGTGGCGCCGACCGGGCCGTGGCGCGTGATCGGCAGGCCCGCGGCGCACACGCTTGCTGAGGCATTGCGCCTCGTGCTCCCTTTCGGTGGCGTACCGCTGGCGACGTTGCCGATCGGCCAGGCCGACGGCCCGCTGGCGGGCACCGTCCGTCTCGGTGGTGTGATCTTGCTGACCTGGGTGGTCTTCCAGATCGGGTTCGCGCTCGCCGGTCCCTCGCCGTTCGTACCGCAACTGGCTCTCAATCGCGGACGGCGAAACCTGGGTGAATGGCATGGCGCCATCGGGTTGGCTGCCGCCGTCGTCGTGGTGATCATCGCCGCCACGGTCGCACCGACAGGAACGGCTACAACGCGACCACCGACGCTTCGGGTCGCCATCGTGCAAGGTGGCGGGCCACAAGGCACGCGCGCCATCCACTCCGATCCGCGCCAGGTGGCCGAGCGCCATCTCGAGGCCACTCGCACGATCAAACCGGGCACAGTCGACCTCGTTGTGTGGCCCGAGAACGTCATCGACGTCGCTTCGCTGGTGGGCAGCCAGGAGCTCGGTGAGGTGACTGCCGAGGCCAAGCGCATCGGTGCACCGTTTGCCGTGGGGATCACCGAAGACGCACCCAACGATCACTTCATCAATGCCCAGGCGGTCATCACCCAAGATGGTCAGGTCGTGTCGCGCTACGAGAAGGTGCATCGTGTGCCGTTCGGCGAGTACATGCCGCTACGGGGCTTGCTGCACGCGCTGGGGGCGCCCACTGATCTCGTGCCGCGAGATGCCGTTGCCGGCACCGGCCCGGCATATCTCGACATCCCGACGAGCGATGGCAACGTGCGCGCCGCGACGGTGATCTCGTGGGAGGTGTTCTTCGGGAACCGGGCTGCCGATGGCATCGATCACGGCGGCACCTTCATCCTCAATCCGACCAATGGCTCGAGCTACACGGGCACCATCTTGCAGTCGCAACAGGTGGCGTCGTCGCGGCTGCGGGCGCTCGAGAACGGGCGTTGGGTCGTGCAGGTATCCCCAACCGGGTTCAGCGTGTTCGTCTCGCCCGACGGCGACGCGCTCGACCGCACAGCGGTCAGTGAGCAACGCGTCGTCATCCGCACGATCACGCTCAACTCCGGCCGCACCTGGTACTCCCACCTCGGCGACACGCCGTTCGTGCTGCTGATGCTGCTGACGTTGCTCGGCACCTGGCACGTGCCCGGGCGGGCCTGGCTGGCACGGCGCCGCGCTACACCTCCAGCATCACCGTGACCGGTCCGTCGTTGACCAACGACACGAGCATCTCGGTCCGAAATCGTCCGGTGGCCACTGTCGCGCCATTCGCTCGCAGGTGATCGATCACGAACTGCACCAACGGCTCGGCGTGCTCCGGTCGCGCCGCATTGATCCAACTGGGCCGACGTCCACCTGTCGTGTCGCCGTAGAGCGTGAACTGACTGACGATCAACACCTCGCCGGTGGTGTCAGCCACCGAGCGGTTCATCACGCCGTCGTCGTCGTCGATCACGCGCAGACCCCAGATCTTGTCGGCCAACTTTCTCGCGGTGACCTCGGTGTCGTCGTGGGTCACGCCTACCAGCACGCACAACCCGGCGCCGATCTCGCCGACCACTTCGTGGCCTGAATCGCCGACCACCGAGACCGACGCCTTCGACACTCGTTGCACCAAGCCACGCATCGCACGAGTCTGCCGTACAGAATGGCCCCGTGATCGAACTCCACGCCGGATCAGCCTCATGTACCGTCAGTGCCGTTGATGGAGGACGGGTCGCCTCACTGAACGTCGACGGCGTCGATCTGATCCTTCGCCACGACGCGTCGTTGCCCGCGGCGGGGTGGGGCAGCTACCCGATGGTGCCGTGGGCTGGTCGTATCCGCCACGGAGGGTTCGCGTTCGACGGCGTCGACTACCAACTGCCCATCAACTTCGAGACCCACGCGATCCACGGCACCGGCTTCGAGCAGCCGTGGGAGGTGCTCAGCAGCGACGAGGGCAGTGTTGCTCTCGCCTGCCGCCTCGACTGGGTGTTGGGAGGCGAAGCGGAGCAACGCTTCGAACTGGCCGGCAATTCGTTGACGTGCACGCTCACCGTGCGAGCCGGCGATCAGGCGATGCCCGCCTCGATCGGTTGGCATCCGTGGTTCGTGAAGCCCGAGCGGGTCGACCTGCGGTTCGAGCGCATGTACCTGCGCGATGACGACTACATCACCGACGGCCGAGTCGCTGCGCCGCCCCCGCCGCCGCCGTGGGACGACTGCTTCGCCGGTCCGTTGGCAACGCCTCGCCTGTGGATCGGCGGGCTCGAGGTGTCGATCTCCAGCGACTGCGAGTACTGGGTCGTCTACGACATGCCGCCGCACGCCACATGTGTCGAGCCACAGACCGCGACGCCCGATGCGTTCAATCGACCGTTCGACCTCGGTGGGGCAACGCGCTTGGAGCCCGGCGACGAACTACGGCGCACGATGACGGTCGGGTGGACGGCGGGCTGATCCCGGCGCCTTTCGCGGCATGACTTCACCTCGCCTTCACCCGCGGCCGTGCGTGACCGCCGGCACGCCACGTTGCAACCCTGTGACGCTTACCAGTCGGTAACAACGCACCGATAGCCTGGCGGTCCTATGTCCGCCGTCACGTCGGCCGGCGCTTCGGCACTGTCGCCTGACGCCCCCCTCTCGATCGCCTATCTCACCTACCGCGGCAAGCCGCACGTCGGTGGGCAAGGCGTCTACACCCG
>JANPOJ010000412.1:0-11407 GCA_031427935.1 Ilumatobacteraceae bacterium
ACTGCGTGCCCTGCACGCGCCCGTCAGCACCGGCATCCTGACCGACTCCCAACAGCAGGCCGTCGCCGACCGGGTGGAGGTAGGCGGAGTACCCGGGGATCTTCAGCTCGCCACTGACCACCGGCGCCGTCGGGTCGCTGAGGTCGATGACGAACAGCGGGTCGGTCTGGCGGAACGTGACCACGTATCCCTGCGTGCCGAAGAAGCGCACGGCGTAGATCTGCTCGGTCTTGCCCAGGCCTTCGACCTCGCCGATCTGCACCAGCTCGTTGCCCTCGGGCCGCAGCACTCGCACGGCCGACGACGGCAGCGCTTGGCCGGTCCAGTCGTTGGTCGTGGTGGCGACGCGCAGGTCACCTTGGTACTCGCTCATCGAGAACTGGTTCAGCAGTTGGCCGGGCACCTCACCGGACGCGACGTAGGCGGCGCTCCCGTCTGCGCCCAGTGAGAACTCGTGGATGAGGGTCGGCGGCGGCGTGTTGGATCGCGGCGAGGCATCCTGCGTCGGCTGGTACCAATCCCACGCCACGGTCGCCATGTAGATGTTGTTCGTCGAGGCGTACACGGTGTCGCTGTTCGACACGATGCCGGCCGAACCGATCGCGGTACCCGAGCCGTGCAGGTCGATCGATGCGATCCACGACACGCCCAACCCGGCGAACTCGCTGGGTGCAGCCACGGCCGCGCAGTCGAGCGTGGTGGCGATGTCGCCGAACGTTCCGTCGGCGGATACGTCGAACGAGCGCGGCATCCAATCGTCGACGGTCGACTGCGTGATGATGTCTTTGTTGCGCTGCAGCGCCCGGTCTTCGTCGAGGCCGAACTGGTTGGGGTTGACGAACGCGAGGCGGGTGGACAGCGACGACGTCAGCACCAATCGAGCCGTCCCGTCGATCGCCCGGGTCGCGATCAACCGACCCTCGAGGTGGCTGCGGTGCAGCAACACGGGTGCGGTCACATCGCTGACGTCGTAGAGCGACACCACGGTGTCGATGCCGTTGTACGGCTGAGTGGCGACGAGCAGGCGAGTGCCGTCGAGCAACAGTTGATGACTGCCGTCGGGTAGGTCGAGCTTGGCCGTCACGGCGGCGTCAGCGACATCGACGATGCGCACGCCGTCTTGCGATGCCACGAACACATGCGTGCCGTCGGTCTCGACGATGTCGCCCTCATCGACCCCCACCTCTTGCGTGTTGGTGCCGGAGAAGTTCGGCGCCGCAGTGCCGGCAGGTGCCGGCGCCATGTCACCGCCTGCAGCAGAAGGCGCGGTGGATGCGGCGGTCTCCATTACCGGCATCCCCACGCCGCCGCCGTAGTAGAACGGGCCACCCTCCAACCCCCACGCGGTCACCCGCTTCAACGCCTCGGTCTGCATGTACGACAACAGGTCAGGGCACTCGGCGAAGAACCGCAGCCGCGACGACCCGAGCGAACTGAACCGCGCCGGTCCGACCGGCGTCGACGGTGTGGTCGTGGGAGGAGGGGATGTCGTGGGAACCGGCGACGTGGTCGTCGGCGAAGCGACCTTGCCCACGGACGGCGCATCATGGCTGCCAACGCAACCGGCGAGGGTCAGTGTCGCCGCGGCGACAACAAGGGCTGCGGAGGGAAGTGCATGCGTCATGCGGATTCGACGTTGCAACGAGCGCGGTTGGTTCCCACTCCCCACTCTTCACGTATCACCTGAGTGACCGACGACTCCTTTCTCGTATCCGGAACTCGCCGGTCCTGCTGCAGGGGTGCTGCACGAGGAGACGATTGAAATGAGCTTGACTGAAATCCAACCTCCCTCGGAGGCTCGGTGGCACCGGCGCCTGGCGAAGGGTGCGTTGATGATGGCCGAAGGCAGGTTCGAGCCGACGAAGGCCGAGATGTTGAGCGGGCAGATCGTGTTCGCCCGATTCCCGACTGAGCCGCTCGGAAGGATCAAGACGAAGCGCGGGTAGCTACTCCGATTGATCCGCCGCGATCTGACCATCGCGTAATTCGATGGTGCGCGTGCGGCGGACGTGTTGCAGCAGCACGCGGTCGTGGGTGACCAGCAACACCGTCCCGGGGAAGGTCTCGACTGCTTGCTCGATCTGCTCGATGGCCGGCAGGTCAAGGTGGTTGGTCGGCTCGTCGAGCACCAGGCAGTTGCACCCCACGGCCATGAACAGCGCCAGCACCAGTCGTGTGCGTTCGCCGGGTGACAGCGACTCGGCCGGGCGGTGCACGTGCTCGGCGCCGACACCGAACTTGGCCAGCAGCGTGCGCGCCTCGCTGACCGTCAACCCGGTGGCCGCTTGGAACGCGGCGAGCGTGGACTGGCGGCCTGCACCGGCCCCAGCAAGTTGCGTGCGGGCCTGCTCGAGCCGGCCCAACTTCACCGACGATCCCAGCCGCTGCGTGCCGGAGGTCAGCGTGACCTCACCGAGCAACGCGCCGAGCAGCGTGGTCTTGCCGCTGCCGTTCGGCCCGACGATCACCACCCGCTCGCCGTAGTTGACCTCCAACGACACAGGGCCCAGCTGGAACGAGCCAACAGAGACGACAGCGTCGACCAGGCTGGCCACCAAGGCACCGCTGCGCGGCGCAGTGGCGATCGTCATCCGCAGGTCCCACGCTTCGCGCGGCTGCTCGACGACGTCGAGCCGCTCCATCGCCCGGTCGGTGCGCGCCGCCCGACCGGCCAACTGCTCGGTCTGGTTGATCTTGAAGGCCTTGATGAACTTGTCGTTGTCGTCGGGCTTCTTCTTCGCCCGCGACAGACCTTGCGTCGCCCACTCGCGCTCGCGCTGCGAGCGTTGCGCCAACGTCGACCGCTTGGTGTCGTACTCCTCCCACGCCTGCCACGCGTGCTGCCGGGCGACCTCGCGCTCGTGGATGTAGGTCTCGTAGCGGCCTGCGAACACGGTGACCCCGTGGGTGAACTCGTCGAGCTCGGCAACGTCGGTCACGACCCGACGCAGGAACTCGCGGTCGTGGCTGACCAACGCCACCGCACCTTGCACACCGTTGACGAACTGCTCGAGCCGATCGAGGCTGTCGAGGTCGAGGTTGTTCGTCGGCTCGTCGAGCAGCAACACGTCGAAGCGCGTCAACATCAACGCAGCCAGGCTGACGCGCGCTGCCTCTCCTCCCGATAATGACAACATCGGCTGCTGCAACAGCCGGTCGGTCAGGCCCAGCTCGGCCCACATCTCACCGACGCGCACGTCGAGATCGGCGGCACCCAACGCCAACCACCGTTCGAGCGCGGTGCTGTACCGATCGTCGGAACCGGGTGCGCCGGCAGCCATCGCCGCGGTCGCCGCGTCGAGCTCGGCGTGTGCCTCGATCACGCCGGTGCGACGCTCGACGTAACTCAACACGGTCTCGTCGCCGCGCTCCGGTTCCTGATCGAGATAGCCGACGGTCGCGGTGGGCGGCGCCAGCGTGACCGCGCCGGCATCGGGTCGCTGCATGCCCGCCACCACCCGCAACAACGTCGACTTGCCCACGCCGTTCGGCCCCACCAGGCCGATGCGATGCCCAGGGTCCAGCGACAGGTCGACGTCGACCAGGATGTGCCGGGCGCCGAGCGCCAACGAGATCTTGCGGGCGTGGAGTGAAGCGGGCAAGCACGCAGTTTGCCCGAGACGCGGCGGCGCCCGCCGACCATCCGCGCCGACGACTGCCCCGATGGACCTATCTTCTGCGCGCGTTCGGTGGCACCATGGCCGCGCCCAGGGTGAGGAGACGCTCGTGGATCCATGGTTAGACAGTGCACGCACGTTCGTCGAGCAGGTGTACCGGATTGGGTCGTGGACGGGTGAGTTGCCGCCGGCCACGTCGCTGCCGCTCGGTGGCGCACGGGCCATGACCAGGCTGGTGATGGCCAACCCGGCACTCGACGGGGCCAAGCCCGACCTGCAACTGCGGCTGTTCGGCCCGACTGATGATCCGGATTTGCAGGGCCTGCGCAACCAGTCCGTCGGCTATCTCCTGGCAGGCGCCCTCGCACTGGGCATGACTGGGCAGGACCTCGACGGCTTGATACCCGGCCTGGTGATCGCCGCAGGGTCGATCGACCCGAAGAGCCTGCTGGAGCGCCAGCGACTGCTCGGCGACCGGCCGTTCGGCCCGCCCATCCCGGTGATCCCCGACTGGCTCGAGAAGCTCGACAAGTTCACCGGCCGCGACTGTTTCGCCGGCGTGATGAAGGCGGTGCTCGACCTGGGGAAGTGGGCGAGCTCGCAATCCAAGTCCGACGCCAAGGGCATCTCCAGCCTCTCGGCCACCACGTTGTGCTCGGGCGGCCAGCTCACGATCTACGGCGCAGGTTTCGGCCGCAACCAACCGGCCGACACGAAGGTCTACGTTCCCGTGGCGGGCGGCGGATGCCGCGAAGCGACTGTCGTGTCGTGGAGCGATACCGCCATCCTCGTGCAACTGCCGGCCGATGTCGCCGCTGGATGCGTCGGCTTCGTGCGGTTCAGCGGGGAGTACCACGAGCCGCAACAGGTCACCGGCGAACTGACCAACTGCATCGGCGCGGTCGCCGAGCAGTGGACACGTGGCTTCGGCAGGGTCGGCTCGCCGATCGTCTCGTGTCCACCGTGTCTGCTCCGCGGGCAGAACCGGATTCAGCTCGCTGGCAAGCCTTCCATCAACGGGTTCCGGTTCACACCGTCGCATGTCGAGCCGAACGGCCAACCCGTCCTCGAATGGAACGTCTCCGACGCCAACACCCTCCAGATCGTGCCGCTGCCCGGCCTCCCGTCGCCGCCGCTCGCGCTGCCCAATCCGATCCCGCCGGTCGGGTCGATCACGCTGGCGCCCGTCGGCGGTCTTGTGCCGGTCAACGGTCGGTATCGGCTGATTGCCACCAACGGTTGCGGCTCGACGTCGAAGGACACCGAGTTCACCATGAGCCGCACGCCCACGCTGTCGGTGGGCAACATCGAGGTCGTGCAGTCGATCCAGAAGGTCGACAACTCGGTGCGGCTCACCGCCGAGCGACGCACCGCGGTGCGCGTGTTCGTCGACAGCGGCATCGTCGACGGCTTCGATCTCGGCGCCGGCCCGAACCGTGTCGGTGGGTTGCGCGCCACGCTGTACGCCGACAACGTGGCCGCCAACACGTCTACATCGTGCACCGGCCCGTGGGTCGCCAGTGCCGAGGCGAACTCGATGCCGAATCGCGACATGTTGGAGGACTCCATCAACTTCGACGTGCCACTCTCGGCGTGCCAAGGCAACGTTCGCTTCCGGGCCGTGGTCGAACTGCCGGGCCCGATGGGTCAGCCGCCACTGGCGTGGACCACCGGGTCGGTCGACGTCACGTTCATCCCCAAACCGACACAAGAGCTGCTGCCGTTGTTGATCACCGATCCGTCGAGCACCAGCCCGGCCCCCACGATGACCGACTTCTTCAACAGCCTGATGGGCCCCCACAGCGCGCAGCCGTTCCCCGAGAACGGCTTCGTCATCAACCCACCCATCTTGATGATGCTCAGCCCAGTTGAGAACCTGAAGATCGGAATCGTCTGGACGCACCTGATCGTCAAGGTCACCACGATGATCTTCCTGTTCCCATCGACACCGGTCGGTGGCATCCGTGCCGGCATGGTGCCGAACGACTCGGCCTATCCGTGGGGTGGCATGGCCTTGCCGCGCATCGGCCTCACCACACCGTCGTTCATCGCCCAGGCGGGCGATTCGGTGGTCTGCACCCACGAGCTGGGTCATACGTTCGGGTTGAACCACGTGAATTGCGGTGGCCCGATGGGGCCGTACGACGGTACGTTGCCGTTGACCATCACCGACCCAGGGCTCGATGTGCCCGCACGGATGATCTTTCCTGCGGGGACCAACGAGGCGATGACCTACTGCTTTCCGCAGTGGCCGTCGATCGAACACTGGGACCGCATCTTCGACCGGATACCGATCTAGCAGGAGGAGACGAGATGAGAACGCTGACGTTCAGTGCGATCCTGCTCGACACCGGCGAGTTGACGCTCGAGCCCGGTTTTGTTGTCGAGGGCGAGCCGTCGCACAAGGAAGGTGAGTTGACCGTGGAGGTGCTGAACCGCGGCGACGAGTTGATCGCCACGACCCGAGTGGCGCTCAGCAATCCATGCGCCTACCCCGGCGCGGAACGCAACAACGAGCGGCCGGTTCGTCTGGCGGTCGGGTTGATCGAGTTCCCCGAAGACGCGGCCTCGTTGCGGGTCAGTCTCGACGGGCGCACGGTGTTGGAGCGGTCGGCGCCGCGCTCGCACGGCGGGCCGAAGGTCGACTGGCCCGAGGCGTTGCCGGGCGACACCGCAACGGTTCGTTGGCAACACCCGCACGACGGGGCGATCGCCTCGCTGGGCTACTCGAACGACGGTGGCAAGACGTGGTCACCGCTTGCCCTGCCGACCACGGGGGAGGTCATCGCCTTCGACGCATCGATGTTGCCGGGTGGTCGCGAGTGCCTGATGGAGCTGACCGTGACCGATGGCTTCCACACCACCGCTGTTCGATCCCAGCAGTATTCGGTCGAGCCGAAGGGCTGGGTCGTCTGGGTCCTGTCGCCGGCATCGGGGTCGGCGCTGGTCGCCGGGGAGCCCGTGCTGTTGGCCGCGCAGGGCTATGAGTTGGAAGAGCGACGGGCGAACTTCGACGACATCAGTTGGACGTCGTCGCTCGACGGTGGCCTGGGTGATGGAGCGCAAACTCTGGTCACGTTGAGCCCGGGCGAGCACGTGATCACCGCATCGATGTTGGGCGTCTCTGCCTCGGCGACCGTGACAGTCGCCGACGTCGAAGGCCCAGACGCCGCCTCATGAACGGCCTCGCTTCCGAGGTCAGGTAACGCTCAACGGGTTGAGCCAGCGCAGTCAGGGAAGCGGGCGAAGTCCGTGTCGGCTGACCACAGCTCCAGGCCGTGTTCGATGGCGAGGGCGGCGAGCATGGCGTCGGGCACCAAGTTCCCGGTGATCGGGATCTGGCTGGTCAGGTCGCCGTAGACGCGAGCGGTGGTTTCCGTTGCTGGCGGGATCCAGGCGGGTGGGGCCGCCAGCCACGAGTCGACGAGGCCCCAGGCCTGGTCACCGGTCAATGGGTGAGCGGTAGCGCGAGGGTGGGTCGTGATGCGTACGAACGCTCCGATCGTCTGCCACGGGATACCCACGCGTCGATCTCCGCTCATCAGCTCGTCCATCAATCGGTTGGCGAGGGCGTAGTAGGGGTTCGCCCTGTTGGTCGAGCAAATGAGCAGGTTGGCGTCGAGCAGCACTACTCGTCGTCCAACAGATCGAGCACTTCGCCAATGTTGGTGACGTCGATCATTGCCCCCATGTTGAAGGTGCGCTGCTTGAATCGCTTTGGTCGTGGACGCTCGACGATGCCCCGGCGGGCGAGCGAGTTCACCGCTTCGCTGAGCCCGAGGCCGTGCTGGCGCCGCAACTTCTCGACCGCAGCCTCGACGTCGGGGTCCAAGGCGATTGTTGTCCTCATGGGTTTGAGGCTATCACGCATCATGATGCGTATGACGGCGCATCATGATGCTAGTTGAGTGGCCGTGGCTACCACTCCGCCGATGTGGGTACCTTGGGGGACATGAGCATCACCGCCAACGAACGTGCCGAGATGTGCGACTTGTTCCAGAAGCTCGGCCCCGACGAGCCGACGCTGTGCGAGGGATGGAACACTCGTGATCTGCTCGCTCATCTCCTGGTGCGCGAGCGCCGCCCCGACGCAGCCGCGGGAATCCTGGTGCCGTTCCTGCGCAAGCACGCTGCCGACGTGATGGCCTCGGTCGCCGCCGAGCCGTGGGACGCGATGATCGAGCAGTTCCGCAGCGGGCCGCCGATCTGGTCGGTGTGGGCGATCCCGGTGCTCGGCGACAAGGCCAACCTCGGCGAGTTCTTCATCCATCACGAAGACATCCGTCGTGCCCAGCCGAAGTGGGAGCCGAGACCCGACGACGCAGTCCGCGACGATGCGTTGTGGAACCCGCTGAAGATGATGGGTCGCCTGATGTTCCGCAAGTCGCCGGTCGGTGTCACGCTGCGCAGCGCCGGCCGCGTCGACATCGTGGTCAAGAACGCCGAGCGGGGCGTGATCCTGGTCGGCCTGCCCGGCGAGATCCTGATCCACGCCTACGGCCGCCCCCTCGACAAGGTACGCGTGGTCGTGCAAGGCGACCAGAAAGACGTCGACGCGTTCGAGGCATCATCTCGAGGTCTATAGCCGCACGCCGGTCGAGGCCCGCTCCCAGCAGTAGTACCGTTTCATCCCGCCGCACGCGCGGCGGGATATGAAGGGGGTTAGTCATGGCCAAGTACTTGATCAAGGGGAACTACGTCGGTGCCGGCATCAAGGGGCTGATGGCCGACGGAGGCTCGAAGCGGAGAGATGCTGCGTCGGCCGCGGTTCAGTCGGTGGGCGGTTCGCTCGATTGCATGTACTTCGCATTCGGGGATACCGACATCTACGCGATCTGCGACATTCCCGACGCCGCCAGCGCGACTGCCATCTCGCTGCTGATCAACTCGTCGGGCGCAGTCTCGGTCTCGTTCACCCCGTTGATGACGCCCGAGGATGTCGACGCCGCGGTCGCCAAGTCGGGCTCGTACAAACCGCCGGGGACCTGAGGATCCCTTACCGCCCGGTAAGGAGTAGGTCGTTCGGACCCTTCTGGGGAGTCGAACGACTCAATTTGGGCCCGACGATCTCAAGCGGGAGTGAAGGTAGCCGATAGTCCCGGGTATGCCGACCAAGTTGCTCGCCCTCCAGCGACCCGACACGTGCCGCTGCTGTGGCAGCCAGCTTCCTGTCGGTACGCAGGCGTGGTGGGATTCCGACGTCGGCAAGGTCGAGTGCTCGAACTGCCGTTACGCCGGTCACGCCGAGCGACGCGCCACCAGTCGCATGGCCAAGGTCGCCAAGTTCTTCGCTGACACTGAATCGGTCCATGATGGGGTCGAGCGGGTGCCGCGAGACGGCATGCTGTCGGTGCATTTGCGTACCCAGTTGGGTCATCGTGCGGTCGTGCTCGACGATCGTAAGGTTCCCGGTTCGAGGGCCCACATCGATCACATCGTGATCGCCCCGTCGGGCGTGTGGGTGGTCGACGCCAACGAGTACGACGGTCGTGTCGAACGGCGTGATATCGGCGGTTGGTTCAAGATGGACGAGCGGCTCTACGTGGCCGGCAAAGATCGCACGAACCTGGTCGACCACATCGACCGCCAAGTGGTCGCCGTGGAGAACGTGCTGGCGAAGGAAGGCCTGGACCTGGTGCCCGTCCACGCCGCTCTGTGCTTCGTGAACTCCGAATGGGGCTGGTTCGCCAAACCCTTCTCCCTGAACGGCGTCTGGGTCACCTGGGCCCAGAAGTTGACCGAGTCGGTGCTCGATTGGAACGCGATCCCGAACACCGAGTTGGAGCGGTTGGCGCGGGTAGTCGGCGCCGGGTTGCCTGCCGCTGCGTAGAGAGCGCGGTGACTCAGGATCGTTGGCGATGTGGTCCCAGTAGTCAGGATCGTCGGCGAACGCCATGATTTCGACCCACCCGTCGTTGGTGAGCATCGCGGTGAACACGACCGGCCCGAAGAGGGGATCGACCACGGTGAAGCTGCGGACCGCGGGGACCACGTCGTATGAAAGCTGATCGAAGCCCCGGAAGGCGAAGGCGGCGGCGGCCAACGGCCCGGAGACGAAGTCGTATTCGGAAGGTGTTCCGGTGCGTGACCGTGTCTCACCGAATCGATCGTGTGCCTCGGCCATCACCGTGGCCGATACTCGAACCTGTCGGTTCACGCACGAGCAAGACCGTATGTGGCGGCGACCTCTCGCTCGAGTCGTTCGGAGGTAGGGGTGCGGACTTGTCGGGCGCCCACGAGGGCAGATTCGTACGGAATGACTTCGCCATCGTCGGTGAGCCGCCAGCCGGCCTCGTCGTGGGAGAGGTCGCTGACCTGACGAGCGTTGAGTCCTGCGAGGTCGGCCAGGACTCCGTCGATGGTTTCCAGCTCAGACGCTGTGAACACCGAAGTATCAGCAGCGCGTAGGGGGACGAGCCGGTGAACCTCGTACCCGAGGAATTCTTCACGGACGAGTCGTGCCTCAGAATTGGCGAGGAGTTGTTCGCGAACTGGAAGCAGGCGTCGGGGCGCTGGGCCCTGGGGCAGCTTCTGGTATTCGGCACCCGTGATCGCTGTGCCCGTTCGTCGGACATGGGTGAAGTCGGCGAAGAAGAGCACCTTGTTGAGTTTGGTAGAACCGCCGGCCCGGTCGCCTGAGAGGCGATGCGCAACGTAGAGGAGCAGCTCTTTGAACTTGCGCTCGTCGTACTCGATGTTCATGGAACCATCCCCGCACCTCGGTGTTACAGAGTAATCGGGGGAGGAGGGACCAGGACGGAGCTGCGGTGATTCCGACCGGTCGCGACCGTTGCAGGGTCAGTGAGTGACTAAATCGAGGCCGCCTACGACGGGGATTCGATCCATCGAACGGCATGCCTGCCGCTGCGTCGATCTAACTCGACTGCTCGGCCTGCAGGGTCTCGAGCCCCAGCACCGATGCGATCGTGTCGAGGAACTCGACGCTGGTTTCGAACCACTCACGGCCACCGGCGTTGTTGTTGACACGAGTGTGGTCCGCAGCGTTCAACAGCATGTGGAATGAACGCTCTGCCGCTCGCGGCTCGACGGTCTTGCTGCGATAGACGCGCAGGATCAGTGGTTCCTCCGGCATCGCGGTGCCTCGTGCCTGCTCGCGCACTCGGCTTGTCGCATCGCGAGTCGTCATCCCGATCTTCAGCAGAGTCCGCTTCGTGCCGGCGACCGTCGGGTAACGCCAGTACTGCGGGAACGTGTAGACGTACACGCCACCTTCGATGGCGAGCGCATGTTCCAGTTCATCGCCCTTCGCCTTCAGTTCGTCCTCTTCCTCGACCTGGGCGCTCTCGTTGGCAGTTGCCTCCTCGAGTCGAGCGATCACGGACTGCAGATGGAGGATCGTTGCATCCGAAAGCACGGCGCGGTGCTGGTTGAGAAATGAGCGGGTCGCGCTGAGCGCGTTGCGTGCCATGCTCGGTGCACGGGGGACTTCGCCATCACGGATCGCCCTGATGTTGGCGAGGATGTTGCCGACCGCTCCGGTATTGGCCGACGCACCCGCAGCCACGATTGCATTTCGATCGGTGATGCCGTCGCGCAAGCAGACGGCCACCAGACCGAGCTGGCCCTTGGTCTCCGGCAAGAGCCTGCGGATCTCGTCAGCGACGGAGACGGGTGATTGGTCATTCTCGAAATTCACTTGGTGTAGCCCTCTCGGCTCGGTGTGCACATTGCGGATGGTACGCAGGGGGTGTCACGCGGTGGTCCGGTGGCTGTGCCCGCGATGTTCAGAGCAACTGTCGAGGTGGGGGGGGCGGTTGGCCCTAGCGGAC